>CAJWFU010000141.1:0-6217 GCA_913031315.1 uncultured Phycisphaerae bacterium
GTAGTGATTGCCGTCGTTGCCCAGCGCACGGTAGGTTCCGGCGACGAGAGACAGACCCTCGCCGTCGAAGAGGGCATCGGAAACGAGTTGGAGATCGAATCGATCGTCCAGACCACCACCGACCAGTCCCCCACTGGCGTTCTGCCGTGGACTCTGAGTGTGCCGGATCGCGTTGGAGGCCCCGCTCCAACTTCCCGAGCCGAGCGGATCGAACGCCTGCCCGGAACCGGGGGACAGGAACTCCTGGTACGCGGATTCGCCGTTTGAATAGACGTTCAGATCACCGAGGTAGATGATGTTCGAACCTGAGGGCAACCCGTCGGCATCATTCCGGATGGCTTCTGCGCCTTCCAGACGCAACGCCGCATCGGCCGAACTGTTGTTCGCCTTCAAATGCATCCCGTAAACCCAGACCACGCCACCCTGATCCTCGGAACCGACCAATCGGAGTTGCCAGCGATCGCAGCGACGGCCCGCTCCCGTGAAGATGTCCCGATGGCCGGAACCGATCTCTTGGAAGAGGTCCGTTCGATAGAGCATGAGCTGCGCCCCACCCGATGAATCCTCGGATCCGGCGCTGGTGTAGGTCGCGGTCTGATAGGACACCGACGGAATCCCGGAGCTGATCAGCGATTCGATCGTCGATCGACTGGAGGACGTGACCTCCTGCAACGCGATGATCGCGGGAGCGGTCGCGAAACCCGGTCGATCGTCCGCGGCGGCGGCGGCAAAGACATCCTCAATGGAATCGAGGTCGCCAATCGCCTTGGCCACGTTCCAACTCATGCAACGAACCTGGGCTTCTGCAGCGACCGTAGTCAGGCCGAACACCATGGACAGGGTCAGAAGACGGCCAATCCAGTCTCGCACCGGTGCGGCCGGGCGAGGCGTTCGGATCTGGAGACGGTTGGGAGACGTCATCAAAGCCCCTGAAAGACGGGTTACCGGAAGAAACGGCGGGTCGGCAACGAAGCACCCCTTCCGAGTCTATG
Source organism: uncultured Phycisphaerae bacterium (assembly GCA_913031315.1). Taxonomy (GTDB): domain Bacteria; phylum Planctomycetota; class Phycisphaerae; order Phycisphaerales; family SM1A02. The sequence goes on from CAJWFU010000141.1 coordinate 993, forward strand.
CCCAGTCTTTCAAAAAGGAACGTCTGTTTCGACAGTTCACGCGGGATCGGTTCCTCACCGGCCCTTCTCAGGCCCGGTATCCCTCGGAACCGACCTGCTCAGGCGGCTCGAGGGCCGTCGTCACCACCGAAGTCGCCAAGGCACTCGAGTTCACGAGCGAGGACTTCCATCCGGCGGCAGGCGTCGTCGGCGGCCCGGAGAACGTCTTCGACCCCGGTTGGCCGGCTGCCGACATCCCTGCCGGGAAAGGGCAGCGAGAACGGGATGTCCTTCTGCGGATCTTCGACCTCGAGCAGATCGCGATCATCAACCATGTGCCAGCCATTGGGGAGTTCGGTTCGCTTCATCGTCCTGTCCTTTCCTGATCCGCCGGAAACGACGGGTCTCGACCTCTAGTCATCGACCCACGAACGACCCGACTTTCCTTCGCCCGTGAACCAGAGGCGTCATTCCTCAGGATTGACTTGAAAAAGAGGCTCTACCCCTGATTCAAGCCGGGATTTCCGGACTCCTCAGGTGTTCTCCACAGACTCTTCAACCGCCTCCTGAGCCTCGAAAATTCGCTTGGCACGGCTGAGGAACGCATACAAGACGCCGATCAGCAGCAAGGAGGCCAGGAAGACCGACGCCGTGATGCCACCCATTCGGATCAAGGCCGCCTCGCCCATTCCACCCCCCACCACCGATGCATAGGCCACGCCGCGTCCAGTGAGCCGTTCGGTTGGAAGGGTTGCTCGTGCGCCATCCTGACGACGAGGTGCCTGTCGCGCGGATTCCGAAGCCATGGTCGTGGCGATCGCATCGAGCGTGGGTTCCAGTCGACGGGTGTCGGTTCCGGACAGAACCAGACGCAACCGACCGGAACCTTCATCTTCGAACGAAAGATCCTCTTCCAGCATCCGACCGGTCGCGGCCTCGCCACCTTCCGGTGCGATTCCCCGAGCGGCCAATCGCTTCTGCACGATCGCGATGAAGGCCGGGTCCGTGGCCAGCGCACGATGCCAGGCATCCCAACTTTCCGCCACTTCCCCGGTGAGCGGCGCGCCGCCGGCCGCCGAGGCGACGAGAGAGACGGTCGCGGTACCGGGAATCGGAACGAACTCCCGCGTACCGAACCAACCTGCGGCCACCGAGACTCCGAGGATCACCAGAACCCAGGCCACCGTCGCAACCGATCGGGGACGGGCCCACCGCCGGACCATCTGTTGTTCGCTTCGCCCGAGGAATTCACGCACCTGCGAGAGTTCCAGTCGCTGGGCTTCAAGTCGCTGGAGTTCGTGATAGGTGGCATTGCCCTCGGGAACGATCTCCGCGCCACGCCGTCTGCCCATCGCGGAACGCAGGGCCGCAAGACGATTCCGCCGACGATCCAGATGACGAGCGAACTCACTGACCCGCTCCGCCTTGGTTCGAAGACGCTTCGCCATTTCCTGAGCCTGGCCGCGATCATTGGTCATCGCCAGCGCCGTATCAAGCTCGTCGCTTCGACGTTCCGCCTTGATGCATCGATCCTTGACCGCCTCGTACTTTTCTCGGGAAACAACATCATCCGATGCCACGCCCGATTCAGTCTCCGTATTCCCCGCGTCTGCGAGCAGCCCTTCGAGTTCGGCGATCCTGTCTTCGAGCGGCGCTCTGGCCTCGGCGATCATGCTCACCGCGGCGTCGGCGTCGATGCCGTCATCCGCCTTGGCCTCCGAGCGTGCGGCCTGTAACGCCGATTCAAGTTCGTTGATGCGACCCTCGAAGCCGGATCGAAGCGAATCCATGGCGGCTTCGTCGACCTCGACCTCCCCATCGGCCTCCGCACGGAGGCGTGCGATCTCCGTCTCGAGAACCGCGACCAGGGCCATCGCCTCCGCCCCCTGCTCCAACCTCGGAGCCTGTTCCGAAATCACCCTGGCCAGTTCGGTCAGTTTGGATCCGGCGAGTCCGAGTTGTCGTTCGTCTTCGGCGATTCTCTGCTCGAGCGATTCGACCCGCATCCGAGCCGTCTCGAGCGAGGCACCCGCCTCCGCGGTCCGGGCCTCCGCGGCCGCGATCGCCTCCTGGCTGCTTGACACGGCATCCCGCGATGCGACGCATTGGTCTTCGAGCTCGACGATTCGTTCTTCCAGCGACCCGCGCATCCGTGCCTGGACCTCGCTTTCCTCCAAGGAAGAAGCCTCCAGGGTCGCGACACGAAGATCGGCGGACTCGACTTCCAGCCGCAGGGACTCGAGCGAGCAGCGTGCCTCTTCGCCCTGCTGAGCGGACACCTCGGCGGCTTCCTGAGCCCGTTCAGTGGCGGCGCGAGCCTCTGCCAGTTCCGACTCGAAACGCTGGGCCGAGTCACTGGCCTCACGATGAGCGACTTCCGCTTCCGCGAGTCGGTGCTCGAAGGTCTCCTCCCGCGTCAACAGCGATTGTCGTTCCTCCTCGATCGCCGACAGGCGTTCGTCGAAGGTGGCTCTGGCGTCTTCCATCGCCTCGGTCGCTGCGGTTGCCGCAGCTTCGGCCAGAGCGAGTCGATTGACCAACTCGTCCTCACGTGCCTGGAGCGTGACCTCCCGGTGCTCGAATGCCGTGGTACGGGTCACGAGGCCGTCCTCGAGTTCACCCAGTCGCTCGCGTTCTTCCTCCAGTTCGGTGCGGACCGATTCGAGTTCCGTCCCGACGCGATCCGCATTCGCGGATTCTCGTTCAACCGTCGCCCGATGATCTTCTAGACGAATCCGGTCCTCTTCCAGGACCTTGCGATCGGACTCGATGGTTTCTCGCGCGATTCCGAGATCCCGGGCGCTGGTTTCGAGTGCTCGCCCCCGCTCGACCATTTCCGCTTCCGCCACGCTGACCCGACGCTGACGTTCGGCCAGATCGGCGAAATCGGTGGTCTGACGAGTCTGCACGTTCCGGATCCGTTCGAGATGCCGTTCGACATCCGCAATGAGCGACAAGACGTCACCACCACTCGAAGTCCCTTCCGGGGTCTCCGAAGGGGTATCCGAACCGCTGGTATCCGTCGGCTGGGGTGGGTTTTGATCGTGCATTGGTCGCTCCATCCGGGTGGCCCGGGCTCATCACCATCGCCACCGGCATCACAGAGCGCGAGCGATGGCATCCAATGGCAATCGACCAGTAGGAAGCGCCTCTGCAGCCGAGACTTGCTGCTTCTCGGAAGGATCAACCGGATCATGCCCCCGAATCGGAATCCGGGGTCCGAGAACCACCCGGGGAATCCACCCCGATCCCACGGTCGAACCCTCTAGGATGCAGACCATGCTCGAACTCGACACTGGCACCGCTCCGCTCCGCATCGCCGACCCAGCCCTTCAGCCGATCGCTGAAAAGGTGATGGAAGGGAGACGTCTGTCCCTGGATGACGGCGGCATCCTCTACGGCACCGAAGACATTCACGCGGTCTGCCGACTCGCCGACCTGGTTCGACGCCGCCTGCACGGCCGTCTGACGTACTTCAACATCAACCGCCATGTGAATTATTCGAACGTCTGCGCCCTCAGTTGTTCCTTCTGTGCGTTCCACCGGAAGCGAGGCCAGGACGGCGCCTACGAGATGACCCTCGAACAGGTCCGCGACGCCGCGGTCGCAGCCTCGGAGGCCGGTGCGACCGAACTGCACGTGGTCGGTGGACTGCACCCCTGGTTCAAGTTCGACCACTACACCTCGATGCTGTCGACCATTCGGGACGCCGTCCCGAATCTTCACCTCAAGGCCTTCACAGCGGTGGAGATCGTGCATCTCCAGAGAATCTCCAAGCGGGGCAAGGACGGGCTCGCAGGAACCAGGAGTGTCCTGCAGGACCTCAAGGACGCCGGACTGGGTTCACTTCCCGGCGGCGGAGCGGAGGTCTTCGACGACCGTGCCCACGACACGGCATGGAAAGGCAAGATCCGCGGCGAACAATGGCTTGATGTGCACCGCGCCGCCCACGAGCTCGGCCTGAATTCCAACGCCACCATGCTCTACGGACACGTCGAAGGAAGACGCGAGCGGCTCGTCCACATGGATCTTCTCCGGCGGCAGCAGGATCACCCCCTTGCCGAGTGGGCCGGGGTTCAGCGGATCGCCACCCGCCCCGAAGGGGACGGGGAACAGGACGGAGTGCTCCTCACCGGCCCGACCGACGCCTACCCGGGCGAACGGCTCCCCATGCCCGGCCAGGCGGGTCTCTCCACCGGCTACTTCCAGACGATCATCCCCCTGCCGTTCTTCCCGGATGAGAGTGGTCTCGAGAACCTGCCGGGCCCGACCGGCCTCGAAAATCTTCGCACGCTCGCCGTCGCCCGCCTCATGCTCGACAACATCCCGCACGCCAAGGCGTTCTGGATCATGCAGACTCTCGGCATGTCCCAGCTGATGCTGGACGCCGGGGCCGATGATCTCGACGGGACCGTCGTCTGGTACGACATCACGCACGTCGGAGGCAGCGGCACCCACCAGGAGACGACGGCGGCCGATCTCCAGCATGCGGCGGTGGAAGCCGGATTCATCCCGATCGAACGTGACACGCTGTACCGACGAGTGCATCGGGACGGAGCCAAGTGGTCCATCCACGAGGGCCGGAGCGAGGAAGCCACCCTGGATTCGGCCGAAACCGCCACGGGCTGAGCCTCAAGGTCCGCTCAACCGCCGGCTCGACCCATCGCCCAACCGAGTTCCGGCCGCCGACGCCAACCGGCCAGGCCCAGATGCACCACCGCCCCCACCGTGGCGGCGGAGAGCACCTCCACGAAGGCGGACAACCAATCGCCGGGCACGGAATCGAATGGAACCCAGTGCAGAACCGACCAGACGGCCAGAGCCATCACCGCGGCACTGGCGAGAGACTCGAGAATCGACGCCCGCGTCGCCGAGTCCAGAAGTGGCCCCGTGCGACCGGCCAGAATCCGTAACAGCACCACGGTCTGGATGAAGGCGCAGATCGAGGTGCTCCAGGCCAGTCCCGAGACTCCGAGTCCGGTGCCGAACACCAGAATCAGGTTCAAGGCGAAGTTGAGCCCGACCATGGCGATGCCCACCCGGACCGCGGTCATGTGTTCACGCCGCGCATAGAAGGCCCTGACCAGAAGGTGGGTCGCGGAGTAACTCCAGATCGCCACCCCGTACCCGAGCAGTACGAAGGCGACTCGTTCCGCATCCTCGATCGAGAAGGCACCACCGAGGAAGACCGCCTCGGCGAAAGAACGCCTGACCAGCACGACCCCGACGCTGGCGGGCACGCCGAT
>CAJWFU010000142.1:0-6152 GCA_913031315.1 uncultured Phycisphaerae bacterium
CGAACAACTCTGCTCGACATTCTTCGTGCCTCGCACCGCACTTCGCGGGGTTCCCAACACCGCCTGCACCGAAGCGTTCGCCTTCCTCTATCAGTCGCTGGCCAAGCGAGTCCTCGGAATCGAAGACGAGGCCGCCGCCGAACGGGCTCACCACGAGGAAACGATCGCGGCCATGCTCATGACCTGCCAGATCGCCGGTCCGAGTCTGGTCGAACTTCGAACCTGGCGACAGATCTACGAACTTGGTGACGCCTGCACACCCGAGACGATCAGAGCCACGTTGCTCCGCAACGCGGAAGAAGTCTGGGCGGAATTCTTCCAGCCTCACTACGGCGACGATCCGTATCACATCCTCGGCGCCTACCAGCACATGCTCGGGCATCCGCTCTACCTGGCCGATTACGCGATCGGTCGCACGATGAGCCATCAGATTCGAAGTCACATGCGGGGCCGCGACCTCGCCATCGAGACCAAGCGAATCTGCTCCATCGGCTCGGTGACTCCCGATGCGTGGATGCGAAAGGCCGTCGGAGGCCCCTTGTCCGCCGAGCCACTGGTACAGGATTGCGCCGCGGCCATCACCGCCCTCCGCTGATTGGGAGAAGACCCATGGGAGTCTTGAAAGCCACCCTCGAGGGATACGGTTTCGATCCGCGGGTCTGGTGGCGGAACATCGCCTGGCGGATGGATTCATTCACGTCGGATCACCCGGTGATCTTCGTGGTGGGCGCACCGCGGAGTGGCACGACCCTTCTTCAGACCCTGCTCCAGGCCCATCGTGATTGCTTCGGCATCGAAGGCGAAACGGGTCTGTTCGACTGGCAGAACCTCTTTCGGAAGGAACGCCTGCACTTCGGACTCGAGGGTGATGCGCTCCGGGAAGCGATCAACGAGGCGTCAGGCCGAATCGATTTCATGGAACGACAGATCTCCCGGCTCGCCACGGAGTCCGGCCGAAGAGTCTTCATCGAGAAGACGCCGCAGCACGTGATGCGACTTCCGGTGATCCTTCGCAGCTTTCCGAACGCTCGCATCGTCCACATCACCCGCGACGGGAGGGATGGATTCTGCAGCGCCCAGAGCCACCGTAATGTTCCCCAACGCCGATCAATCTCCGTGTTCGGGCGTTACTGGCGAAAATGCGTGCGAGCAGGTCTGTCCTTCGACCAGGATCCACGCCTTCTCCGAATCCGGTACGAAGACCTCTCCACCGATCCGGAACAGACGCTCCGAACACTCGTGACCGGCCTCGGACTGGAGTGGGATCCACAGCAACTCGATCCGATGCGCCGGGGAAACGACGCCCGAGCACGACGAAGTGAATTCGCCCGCCTCGGAGATGCCATCTCCGGCAGCCGCATCGGACGATGGAAGAACGAACTCGATGAGAACCAGCAGCAGGTCTTCCTGGAGATCGCGGGCGAAGAACTGACCGCTCTCGGGTACGAACACTGATCGAGACCCGGAGACGGTCGGAGCCCGACCGGCGACGAACACCCCCCACCCGAGGGTCACCGCGAGCAATCGCCCCAATCGGCGAGAAAGACGCCGAGATCGGCGCCTCCGACCAGACCATCGCCGTTCAGATCGGTCGGACATCCCGAACAGGCACCCCAGTCGCCAAGGATCAGACCAAGGTCACCCCCATTGACCAACAGGTCTCCGTTGAGGTCGGACGGGCAGTAGAAGACCCCGGGCTCCATCCGCAGCCCCCTCGAAGCCAACGGGATCCAGGCTCGACCCGCACGGGTGAAGATCACCACATCGCATTCACCGGAAACGAATCGCGTGGCCCGAAGAGAGAAGGTGATCAACCCCTCTTCTCCCACCGAGGTCTGGAGTTGGCCGACCAGGGACGACCCCGGGGCCCCGTCATCAAGAATGAACGCATCGGAGAAGGTCATGTCCGGGGCGTAGACCACCGCCCGCCATTCGACGATCTCTCCATCGAATCCGGTGTTGATGAACGGAAAACCGATCTCCTGGGTCTCACCCACCGAGACTTCAATCGGATCCGGAGGGCCGATCGGACAGAGGTCACGCCGATCCTGAACCGAACCTCGACCTGACGAGACGCGACCATCGACCAGGTTCTGCAGTTGCATTTCGTAGCAACCGACCTGATTCAAAGCCGTCATCCCCACCGGTCGATCGATGCGCACCACCACGTTGACACACCCTCCGGCGGCGACGATCACGGGATTGGGGGTCAAGAGCGTGAAAACCGTGGGGCCGGCGATGCCACCGCAGGTCGGCGGATTCAGCCCGCTGAAGGAGATCTGCACGTCGGCATCGACCTGCGATGCGTTACAGACCGGGATGGTCACATCGATGAAGGCATCATCGATGCAGAACGGTCGATCCCACGGCGGGTTGCAGGTGACTTTGCACTTGCCCCCTTCGCCCGCGGCATGGATCGCCTGAATCTCCGAGGCATCGAGGGCCCGGCGGAAGTATTCGACCTCGTCGATCACCCCGTTGAAATGCTCGGGCTGAGAGTTGCCCACGCTGCAAAATGGTTCCATCCGACCGATCAACAGCGATCCGCCATCCAGCGCCCCCAACGTCGGCGTGAATGGAAACGGCAGAACGCCGACTTCTTCCACCCCGTCGATGTAGAAACGACAACTTTCGTTTGGCAGCCCCCGATCACAGGCCACTGCCACGTGAAGCCATTCACCAATCACGACCGGGTTCGAGGACGTCCACCGAGCCTGCAGCGGCCCGTCGGAAAAAGCCGCTTCAAGTCGACCATCCCGGACGTAGAACGCGTATCCCTGGCAGGAACCGTTGCTGGCGACGATGGGATGAAGGCCACCCGAGGTCGTCGCATCGATTCGGATCCACGCGTCGATGGTCAGATCTCCGGTCACCACACCAGCGGTGTCGATCTGAAGGAGCGGGTCGCCGGGGACTCGAACGTGGTCATCCGCTCCATCGAAGTCGAGCGCGTTCTCGACCATGCCCGAGACGATCATCGGTCCCGAGACATGCACTCCATCCAGCCCCGAGATCGAATCCGCAGCCGTCGTGCCGGCGAGTTCGTCCATCGTCCACCAGGAGGTCATTTCGATCGGAGGATCGGTGCAGGGCCCGATCGGTTCCGAATCATCACAGACGATCTCCTCGAACCATCGAATTCCTCGCGGGGTCAACTCGGACTGGATGGGTCGCTCGAGTGCCACCGCCGTCAGTTTCAGATCCTGCCGGATGATCTGGCCCGGAATGACCTGTGGTTCGTAGAGCGCTTCGATGCAGTCACTTCCCAGCGCCGAATCCGTGCGAACCAGATAATGATCCGCCTGCGGGGTCCCGAAGGACCACGTCTCGCCGATCAAGGCGTAGCCCCCACCGTCCGGCACGAAATCCAGAGCCTTCTCGGAGCCGACATCTCCGTACCGGAGGCCCGAAGCCGAATTCGGCGCCGACAGATCGATCTCGACGATCGCCGCATCCCTGACCGGATCCGGAAAACTCGAGTACCCGGGTAATCGCACCAGGCCGGTCGAGGTGATGTCCATCGCCTTGTTGCCCGCGAACGCCTCGATGCCGCGATACCACGACACTCCAAAATTCCAATCCAGATGCATGAGGTACGTACCGCCACCCTCATTCAACTGCTTGGAATATCCGGTGACCACGTAGCCGTCGGAAACCACTCGCAACCCTCGGCCGAAATCACTGAACGACGAGAATCCGAGATGCGCGGCAATGACGGGCGCCCCAAGATCGTCGACGACCGCCATGAGCGTGTCCGACCTCGCCAGCGAGTCGGTCTGGAAACGGCCGGTCAGATGAAACACCGAACGATCGCCCTCCAGGATCTCTTCCACATCACAGAATTCACCGACTCCGAAGGGATGATCCGGCATGTCGTACCGGTGGATCCAGAGATCGTCGCCGACGCCATCGGTTCGAATCAGAAGCGGAGCCATGCTTCCACTGGGTGCCAGCGTCTCACAAGCCAGAAGAAAGCCACCGTCCGCCGTCTGGATCAGCTCATACGACTCGTAGGCGCTCGCTCCCGGATAGATCCGCTGATCGAGGTGGTTCCCCGCGCCATCGAAAAACATGATGGCCGCATGGAGCCCCCCCTGATCGTCCACGTGCAGACCGGCAGCCACCACTCGACCATCCGCTGCTTCAATCACATCCAAGGGGTAGAAATCCTCCACCCGCCGTCGCCATTCGAGGGTCGTGGTCGCGCCGTCTATCCGGGTCAGGACATTCGAATCGCAGACCAGCAGATCACCGTCGAGCGTGGCATCGATTCGATCACCACGATCATTCAGCGAGGCATCTCCGAACGCCCATTGCCCCTGGGCATGAGCTGAAGGGATCTCCGAGGCGAATGTCGCGGTGCAGGCAAGGGCCACGATGGCGATTCGATTCATGTCTGAACTCCGACCAGAGAAGCATGGGGACCAGCAGGTCCACGAATCAGACCTCCTCCAGTGTCCGGAGCGAAGCGAACCATCTCTCAAGAATTATCGACACTCCGACCAAATCGCCTCTCTCGATCCCTGCGCGACGAAAAAACCGCCCTCCAAGCGGAGGGCGGTCCTTGATCTTCGTCCAATGGACTCGGCGGGTCAGGCCGAGAAACTGGATCCACAGCCACAGGTGTTGGTGGCATTGGGGTTGGTGAACACGAATCCTCGACCCATGATCTCGTCCTTGAAGTCGATCGTGGTGCCGTTCAAGTAGAGGTAGGACTTCGGGTCGCACACCACGCTGACGGTGAAGGGTTCACCGTCGGCGACCCCGTCATCGCCGGTCGCGACCGCGGTCCCACCGACGTCGACCGCGGCGGAGGTGGTGGCGGCAGGTTCGGGCCGACGGTTGTAGGTGAAGTCCCACAGCTCGTCGGAATCCTTCGCGACCTCGGTCAGGTCGAGCAGGTAACTGAAACCGCTGCAGCCCCCACCCTTGACGCCGACCCGGAGTCGGATCTTGGCGGGGTCGAGGTCCTGCTGGCGGATGATGGCGTCGATTTCGCGGGCTGCGGTCTCGGTGACGTTTACGGGCATCAGACGGACTCCTCTCGATGCGAGGTCAGTGGGTGTGGGAATGTTCGTCGGACTCGACCTCGAGACCATTCTTCTTCTTGTAATCGGCGATCGCGGTGCGGATCGAATCCTCGGCCAGAACCGAGCAATGGATCTTCACCGGAGGGAGTGCAAGTTCTTCGACGATCTCGGTGTTTCGGATCTTCAATGCATCATCGACGTTCCGCCCCTTGATCCACTCGGTGGCCAGGGAGGAACTCGCGATCGCGGAACCGCAACCGAAGCACTTGAACTTGGCATCTTCGATCACGCCGTCGTCGCCGACGCGGATCTGGAGCTGCATCACGTCGCCACATTCGGGGGCGCCGACGATGCCGACGCCGACGTCCGATCGGTCCTTGACCTCTCCGGAGGTTCCGAAGGAACCGACGTTGCGAGGATTCTGAAAGTGATCGACTACTTTTTCGCTGTAGGCCATGGGTCTGCTTCCTTACGAATGGCGGGGAGTCCCGTCAGTGGGACTGCCACACGATGGTGGTGATGTCGATGCCTTCCTTGTGGAGATCGTAGAGCGGGCTGAGCTTCCGAAGATGCTCCACCGCCTCCGCGATCGAATCGATCGCGAAATCGACCTCCTCCTCGGTCGAGAACCGGCCGAGCGAAAGGCGGAGTGATGAATGGGCGAGTTCGTCGCCGAGCCCGAGGCCCTTCAGGACGTAACTGGGTTCGAGGCTCGCACTGGTGCAGGCGGACCCGCTGGAACAGGCGATGTCCTTGATGCCCATCATCAGCGATTCGCCTTCCACGAAGCCGAACGAGATGTTGGTCAGGTGAGGAAGCCGTCGATCCGCGTGACCGTTGACTTCCACCACGTCGAGGCGGGAGGAGAGTTCGGTCTCGAACTTCTTTCGAAGGATCAGGAGACGGTCGCGTTCGGCTTCCATCTCGGCCCCGCAGATCTCGCAGGCGGCACCGAACCCCACGATGCCGGAAACGTTGAGGGTTCCCGACCGCATGCCACGCTCGTGACCACCACCGTCCATCATCGCCTGCAGGCGAACTCGCGGTCGCCTTCGACGCACGTAGAGGGCGCCGACCCCCTTGGGGCCGTACATCTTGTGGCCGGACCAGGACAGAAGATCA
>CAJWFU010000143.1:0-6127 GCA_913031315.1 uncultured Phycisphaerae bacterium
CGTCTCCCGGTTCGTCGGCATCAACATCGTTCGCGTCTCCCGGTTCCTCGGCATCAGCGTCGTCCGCGTCTCCCGGTTCCTGAACGACACCTTCGTCAGCGTCGTTTGGTGCGTCGACGTCGTCACTTTCCGCCTCATTCGATGCGACTGCAAAGCCTGGTTCGGATTCGGCATCTTCGAGGATCGAATCAGCGGGAAAGGCGGAAGCCATCAAACCCGACCCAGATCCACCGCCGCCTCCTCCGCCGATACCCATGCCGCCGTCGCTGCCTCCACTTCGGAAACCTTTCCGGACCCCATTTTCACCGGTTCTTCCAGATGGTGACCTGCGATCGGCAAGACCCCGGTCATCGTTCAACAGGCGATCGGTCACCGGGGTTGCGAGTGCGAGGCGTTCATCCGCTCCGATGTTCGAAGAATCAAAACCAGGTTCGGAATCACTGGGGCGGGTCACAACTCGCGTGCTTGCACCGAGGGCGTCATGATCAATCGCCATCCGCCAGCGAAGATTCATCCGATAGAGAATCGGACGATCTCCACGGAACTCCAGAGCCGTAGGAAACGCCGTTCGGATCGCTGCTCTTTCCTCCGACTGGTTGGAAACCATGATTTTTGAATCGACGACGAACGCATCGAGCTTGGAAATCACCTCTGCGTAACGCGCATTGACCTTCCGGACCTCGAGACCCTTCCCTTCGAACGGAATCCCACGAATCGACAACGGTGCATCCGGACGTTGATTCCGAACACCATTGATGAGTGCGAGCACCTGGTCTGAGAGAAGATCGTCGTACCGGCCAGCGACTTCAGGTCCTCCACGCTTGAGTAACAAGTCGCGAGTGGCCCGTGGGAGCCGAGAAAATCGGAGAGGCACGTTGGTGAAATTGATCGTGACGAGGCGGCGAGCGTGGGTGTCAAGGGCCTCGACGACCAGTTGAAGATCACTTTCGGACAGTGCTGGCACGCCTCCGCCGGCTCCAAGATCGATCGACACTTCGACCGGGTTCTTTGCCCACTTCAGCGCGAACGGGGCATCGGATCCTCGATCCAATTCCGCCGGCTTCCGAATCTGCAGATCCTGAGGAGTGGAGATCGGAGCTTCGGCTTCCACTCGTCCGAACCATCCACTGATGCACGCGAGGGCAGCCAGAAGAGCGATCTTGATTCGATACGAAAAGCCGGGTGAGTTCTGGAATGGACCAGAAGGGACCCGTTCTCGAATCGGAAGTTGAACGTCATTGGTTTTCATCGTGCACTCCATCGCCCCGGAAAGGGCGGGCCAGTTTCCACTTGCAATGGACCGCGGGCGACCATGGCCAGGGGGTTCGATCCCACGCTCGTGCGGAAATTCGATCGTTCAAAGGGCAGTTTCAAGCTTCATGAAGTCAAGCAGACCGAACGATCTCAGGCTGGATTGAAAGGTTGCAGAACTGAACAACCAACCCAACCCTCGCAGGGCGGAAAACCGCTGTCGATTTTGGACATCCCAGATCGGGACCAGATCGAGACCAGATCGAAACCAGCCCAACTTCTTGGCTATCGGACTGTCAATCAGGGCGGGCTTCGCCTCGGTCAACTGTCGGGACGGCCCGCAGCGATGAAGCACGAAACACCAAATCCTGCCCGTTTCCGTCCTGCAGAATCCAAATCAAGCGAGACGGAGACGAACCTTGAAGATCTTCTATATCGGCTCGCAAACAACCGTAAATAGCTAATTTCAAGGCTTTGCTGCAGATGTTTGATCTTGGCCGGTCGCCCTAAAACCGGACCTCGAGAATCTCACCGTCGAGAGAGAAAGCCATGGGGAACCTTGGATCCGCTTTGGGTTTCGTGATTCGTCGACGATCCGAATCTGGAGGGGCGAACCATGACACGCTCATCGGTTGTTTCACAACCGGCGAGACGCCGACATCGACTTTCCATCATCGTGGCTCACGCCTGAAGACCCGCCTGCCGGCAGACTCGGCCAGAGACGAAAACGTCACTCGATGAGATCCAGAATCCGTCCACCAGATCGCATCAAAATCCGCCATCAATCCTCTCTGGGCTCGACGAACAATCCGGTCGCCCATTCTTTCCGTCGCCGGAAGAGCCCCCACCAGAGATTCTCGCCCCTGCCATGCCGGATCAGAGTCGCGACGCTCCGAGCCAGGATCCCCGCGTATTCGATTCCCAGAACCAGCGGCCGACGCCACGCCGGCCAATGCCTCCGTAGAAGTCGGTTTTCGGCATTCAGGAGACGAACCCACTTGTCGACCGCGACCCGTTCACTGGCACCGCCGTGATGAACGATGGTCGCATCGGGTGTGATGATCGGCTGGAAGCCCAACTTCTTGGATCGCATGCAGAGATCCGCTTCCTCGGCGTACATGAAGAACTCAGGGTCGAATCCCTCGAGAAGTTCCCAATCGTTCTTCTTGATGAGCAGGAAGCATCCGGTCACGATCTCCACCTCCCGTACGGTGTCTCGCTGCCAGTTCCCAAAGGCGCGGGAATTGAAGAGGCCGGAGCCGGGAGCCAGCCAGGTCAGGCCGCTGTACCGGCAGAACTGGGTCCAGAGCGTGTAGCCACCCCAGCAACTCGTCGGATTCAGAGTTCCGTCCTCGAAGAGCGTCCGTCCTCCCCAGATCCGGTTCCGCGGATTGGATTCGGCGAACTCGACCAGTTTCTCCACCGCCGCGTCCAGAACCACGGTGTCGGGATTCAGGAGCAGCAGGTAGTCACCCCCCGCGACCTTCGCCAGGGCGTTGTTCGCTCCGGCGAAACCCAGATTGATCTCACTGTCGACGATTCGGAATCGAGGATCAGAACCGAACTCGGATTCGATGGCCTCCAGACTTCCATCAGTCGAGCAGTTGTCGATGACGATCAACTCGAATGACGTGCTCGGGGTCTCACGGACGACGGAGCGAAGACACTCCAGCGTCATTTCCCGAGTGTTGAAGGACACCACCAGGATCGAGACGTCGATCGGCGTCGAAGGATCACCGGAGGCCACTGCGGAATCGTTGGCTCTCGATCGCTGGGCACCGGAATCCTTCGGGCGGACATCGTTTGGTTCGGCGGAAGAAGGCATGTCAGGCAGATCATCGACCAGATGGGCGTCTTGATTCCAGCCGGATTCAAGACCGACCTGAAACACGCTGTTCGTCGATCCGGGGACTGCTAGCGTCGCCACCGAGCCCGGATGACCAGGGCCAGACCGAGTCCCGCACCGGCGGCAAGGGCCGGGACCGGCAGAGGGAGCATCGGAATGTCATCTTCGGTCACGATCGAGTCACTGGACGTCATTTCCGCGTACGTCGAATTCGTGCCGGGAACGATCGAATTCCAGATCGAGCGAGGGACCTGGTCACCGCTCGCCTCGGCGTGTACGGTCGTGCCAGCCAGACCGATGGCCGCGAACAGGCTGACGGCTCCGACGTAGCGGAAACCTCGGAAGATCCCTCTCTGAATCGACGCAAACACGTTTCTCTCCCTCACGGACCCTTGAACCTTCCGAAACATCCGGAGCTCGCTGTCAGAGTAAGCGACTTTCCGAAGAGTTCAATGCCGACTTCATCGAGTCGTCGTGTTTTCGAATCCCGAACCGTCAATCCCGTCAAAACCGGTTTTTATCGGAGGCATGAGGCGATTCGACGACGAGGTCCCGGCGTCATTCCGTGAGCCGGCGTCACGCTCGAGCCTCGGACCGATCAGGGGTCAGAATCTCTCAGAACCAGCCCAGCATTCGGTGAAGTCGTTCCTGCAGCATCGCACTCACTCGCTCGAGATTCCGGAGGAACGACTCCTCTTCCGGCTCTGGACGGTCCACGAGATCGGTGACCGCCTTGACCGCGAGAAACGGAACTTGAAGCGATGCCGCAAGCCTGGCAACGGCGGCGGCCTCCATGTCCTTGACATGCACACCCTCGGTTTCGAAGAACGCGAGTTCCGCTTCCGTCGGGGTGAACGAATCACCGGTGGAAACCACGCCCGGCTCGGCGTTCAGCAGACCGAGCAGGGCTTTCGGATGATCCGCGGGAATCCTTCCCAGCCCGAACGCGTCGAATCCCGGAAGTGGGATCCGACGATCATGGAAGAGGAACGCCTTGGCACCAAGGTAGAGCGAACCGACGCGGCCACCCCGCGCGTGGAAGCCACCACACGTACCGGCGTTGACCAGCAGGTCCGGCTTGAATCGCCGGAGGAGTTTGTACGCCGTCAAGGTCGCGGGCACGGTTCCGATCTGGTCCACGCCGTGGGTGGGATCGGTTCCAGCGAACGCGACCGCGATCTCGATCTCCGATTCCGGCCGATCATCGCCCACCGGAGAGAAACGACCTTCGAACCAATGGGAGGCCAGATCCGGATCGAGCCGGCCACGGTCTTCGAGGCCGAGGGCCTCGGCGAAACCAAGGCCTTCCGCGGACATGGCGAACAAGAAGGCGACCCGACGGACGGAATCGGGCCACGGAACGGGGTTGGAATCCTTCATGGGGGGTGACGGTACACCGTGACAACCCGAATCCGGGCCGGAAATCGGACTTGATCCGCCGGGAAGTCCTAATTCGGACCTCGCAGTCTGCGTCTGTGACGGCGATCCTGAATCGGGTGATCCTGCGAGATCTTTTCTTGAACCTGCCTCGTAGGATGACCTGAGAGAACAGACCCGACGACCGCGTTCACCCTCCATCCTCCCGTCGCCTCTCCGTGGGAACCGCATGCCTCCACGAAACCGAGTGATTTGGATTCCGCGTCGACTCGTTCCCAGGCCGCATGTCGGCATGATGACCCTCCTCCTCGTGATCGCCCTTGCGGTTCCGTCCGTCACCGACGCGTCGAGCACGGTCCGTTCCGATCAGGCCGATGATTTCGCCGACCTGCGATCCGTCGAATCGACGGTGATCGAAATCGTCGACCTCGCAACTCCCGCCGTGGTTCGCATTGACGCCGGGGCCCGGATCAGGACCAGCGCCAGCGGAGTCATCTTCGATCCCTCAGGGCTTGTCCTGACTGCCGGGCATGTGGTCCGGGACCTCCCACGAAGATTGTGGGTGGAACTGCCTGACGGAACCCGCCGCCGGGGACGCGTGGTGGGCGGCTGCTTCGAGGGGGACGTCGATCTCGGACTGATTGAAATTCTCCGGACCGAAGCCGATGGAAACATCGCCTGGCCCGCCATTCCCCTCGCCGCGGCCAGATCCATCGAACGGGGCGAGTGGGTGATCGCCCTCGGTCACGCCGCCTCGATCAGTGGGCAGGACATGGAACCGGCTGCGGCGCGGGTCGGCCGGGTCATCGCCATCGAGAACGCCGAACTGGCATTCGACGCTCCGATCGACGCCGGCGACTCGGGCGGACCGATTCTCGATCTTGACGGCCACATCATCGGCATCGCGAGTCGATGCGGACATGAGACATGGCAGAATCTGGCGACCTCCATCGATGGCATCCACGCCTGGATGCCGTCGTTGCTCGACCCCGAAGTATCCGCTCCCGATTCCGATCTCTGGGAAGGAAGGACCAACCGCAGAGCACCGACCGGAACCCGTCGCGATCCATCGCTTCTGGCGAGACTTGAAACCCTGGTTCGACCAGTGTCCCCCCGTATCGTCGAGATCCGGGATCGAGACCGACTGGTCGCCCACGGCACGGTGGTCGCGCCGGATCGGGTGATTGCCAAGGCCTCGCTGATCGCTCGTCATGCTCGGACCACCTCGGTCGTCCGAGCATCACATGGCGATGGACCTGCCCTTCGATTCGAAGCCCGACCCCTGGCCATCGACTCGGAGCTCGACCTGATTCTCCTGGACGTTCCGGGGCTCGATCAAGATCGGGATTTCGCATTGGGTGACGGCATCATCCCCACCCGCGAAGCGAACATCGAAGCCGGAACCCTTCTGGTGGTTCCTTCACCCGCGGGAAACGCCTCGGGAATCGCCTTCGTCGCTCGTGACCGTGATGAACTTCACTTCGACGACAATCCCGACGATCGACCATTCCTGGGCATCGGATCCAGTCCCAGCGGTGACGGTGGCCTTCGAGTGCAACAGGTGGTCGCCAATTCCAGTGCCGCCCGGGCCGGCCTGCTGGTCGACGACGTGACTCGGCGGCTTGATGACACTCCGGTCAGACGCTCCCGAGA
>CAJWFU010000144.1:0-6122 GCA_913031315.1 uncultured Phycisphaerae bacterium
AGACGAAGCACTCGCCGTTCCAGAGGCTCTCTCCCTCCGGAACCGTCTCGAGGTACTTGAGGATGCCGCCTTCGAGGTGGTAGACATCCTTGATGCCCGCCCGCTTGAGGTAGGCCGTCGACTTTTCGCAGCGAATGCCCCCCGTGCAGAACATCGCGACCCGAGGCTGCCCCGTTCCTTCGATTCGTCTTTCGAGCCAGGCGGGAAGCTCGCCGAAGGTTCGGATGTCGGGATCGAGGGCATTTTGAAACGAACCGATCTGCACTTCGTAGTCATTCCGGGTGTCGATCACGATGACCTCGGGGTCACTGATCAATTCGTTCCAGTCTTCGGGGCGCACGTAGGTGCCGGTGAGCTGTTCGGGGTCGATTCCCGGAACGCCCATGGTCACGATCTCCCGCTTGATCCGAACCCGCATCTTTCTGAACGGCGGATTCCGAGCGGTCGATCTCTTCACGGTGAGATTTGCGAGTCGGGGATCGTGTTGCAGAAAGTCGATCACCGTGGAGATTCCTTCCGCGGTTCCGGCGATCGTCGCGTTGATGCCTTCTTCGGCGAGCAGAATGATTCCCCTGACTCCGGCCGCCGCGCATCGATCCTCGAGCGGTGACTGCAGGACGACGGGGTTCTCGAGGCGAGTGAACCGATAGAAGGTGGCCACTTGAACGTCGGTCACGGCAGGGCTCCCACGGGACGATCGCCCCGGAGTGGGGCGGTATCGGAAGAGGAACGGCTTCGCCATGTTCGGTGATCGGGCCCGAAAAGGAAACCGTCTCCGGCGGAGGAAAACCGAATCGGTCCCGAGGGTGACGGTTTGGCATCAGGATCGCCGGCAGACCGAAGCATTTATGACCACAATGAGACGACTCGAACTCCCTCCGAAGTTTCTGGAACACCGTTCTCATGAAGAAGTGCATTCTCCGCGGCTTGCTCATCCTCGTCACGCTGGTGGTCATCGTGGCGACGATTCTCTACTTCACGATCAACACCATGCTCGCGTCGGAGATCGAATCCGCGACCACGGACGCCCTGGGGGTTGAAACCACGCTGGATTCGTTCCGGATCAGTCTCTTCGATCAACGCACCACGATCAGCGGTCTGGATATCGCCAATCCCAAGGGGTTCGATGGAGAATTCCTGACGTTGGGCAGTGGCCTGCTCGGGGTCGACTTGAAGTCGATCTTCTCCGATCGGATCGAGATCAAGGTCATCACGCTCCGGGACATCGGTCTGAATCTGATCGAGCGACTCCAGGAAAGCAACGTCGGCACGATCATCGATCACGCGTCCGGGACGCCATCCGGGAATGATTCCGCCGGTGGCGATGATGACCAGGGCTCGGAGCAGAAGTTCATCATCGACAAGGTCCTGATCAAGAACGTCAAGGTCACGATCAGCATCGAACCATTGACCAGCGAGCGTCAACCGACCACCCTCACGATCGACCAGATCGATGTGCGGGACATCGGCCGCAAGGAGAACGGGGTCTCACTCGATCAGGTGTCTTCGATCATTCTGCATTCGATCATCGCTTCGGCGGCCAAGGCGGCGCCGACGGAGATTCCCTCGCTGATGTTGACCACCATGGAAGGCGGGCTGAGCAGCCTGGGACATCTGGACCTCGGCGGAGTGCAGATCGATCTCGGCAAGGGGATGGCGGACGTGGTCGGCAAGATCACGGAGGTCAAGGACAAGGGCGTCGACGGGGTCGAAAATGCCGCGGAGGAAATCGGCAAGGACATCGGGAAGGTGATCGGGACGGAGTCGAAGAAGGATGAGAAGGGGGACGACGGCGGCCGGTAGCCGAATCGTTCTGGAAGTTGATGACGCCGTACGGACGCTCTCCTCGAGGGGGTGCGGTGAGGGTGAGGAATCCGCGAAGTTCGGGGAGCCGGAGCGGTGTTGGTTCACAGCCGTGGACCGGGGTTCGTGGGAACTCGATTCAAGGATCCGGCCGGAGGGTGGTGGTTCGCGACCCGGTCCCGAGAGGCGGCGTCTCGACGGTGAAGTCAGACGCCGCCCTCGAGCTCGTGTTCGGTCCTGCCACATCGAGTCAGGTCCCCGAACTATCGAACGATCCCCGGTCAAACGCATCTTTCGGCCGTTCAGCCCGGGCATTCACCCCACGCGGCGAAGAGAAATCCGAGATCGGCGGCACCCACCACGCCATCTCCGTCGAGATCGAACGCTTCGGATGTCGTTCCCCACTCGGCGAGCAGCAGACTCAGATCGGATCCGTCGACGAAGCCGTCGTCGTCCAGGTCTGTCGGGCACGCGTCGGGAGAGGAGCGGCGGTGGGCGAGAAGCCAGTCCACCAGTTCCCGACGAAAGTTGGCGTTGAAGGACGGGCCGTGATTGCCACCGTTGATCGACCAGAGTTCCGCGGTGCCGCGGTCGGAACAGCCTTCGCTCACCAGGGTCCGGTCGGTCTCCGCTCCGGAAAGTCCGTTGACCAGGTCGAGGCTTCCGCCCGGCTTGAAGCCGCCTTCGCACTGGTTGTACTGGGACCAGGTCGATACTGATTGTTCCGCGCCGGGATGACAGAAGAAGAAGGGGATGATGCAGCTTCCGTCGTACGCGATCACGTCGTCCGCGGTGCCGTGGATCTGCAGCACGTGAACGGGTTCGCTGGGTACGCAATCGGAAGGGTCGTTGAAGGTCGCACCGGCGAGACTGGCGATCGACGCGATGAGATCCGCATGATCGCAAGCCATTCGGTAGGACATGAATCCGCCGTTGGAGTGTCCGACCACGTGAATGCTGTCAAGGTCCACCGGATGATCGGCGATCACCTGTTCGATCAGGCCACGGAGGAAACCGGAATCGTCGGTGGACTGACCTTCGAAGTCGCAACAGAAGTTGGTGCCGTTCCAGAACTGTTCGCCCTGGGAGTTCCGCAGGCCGTCGGGGACGCAGAGCATGAACTTCCGGTCGTCGATCTGGCTTCTGAGATTGAAGTAGTTCTCGTGCTCGGTTCCGTTGCCGGTGAATCCATGCAACGAGATCACCAGGGGAAGGTCACTCCCGGGTTCGACGTCGGATGGAAGGTACAGTGGAACGTTTCCCCGTTCGGTGGGGAGCTGCTCGGTGTCGTAGGCATGGGCGTACGAGATCGCGTGAGCCAGGACCAGGGAACCAGCCACCGCGCTGTTCAAGACGTCTCTTCGCATTGTCATTCCATTCTGCACCTCTCGGCGCACCGCCCCCGAAAGTCATTCATTCCCGAAGTGGCCGAGTGGGCCTCTTCGGAACGCCAGAGAGGTTTACGCCCTGCGGCTTCGCGGGTTTTGCAACGTGGAAACTATTTTGCGTTTTCCTGTCGGGTACCGGTGTCGGTCGAGGGGCGGAGGATCAGGGCGTGTTTCTTCGACGCAGCAGATGCAGTCCGCTCTTGCCGGGGAGGACGATGTCGAGATCGCCGTCGGCATCGAGATCGACGACCACCGGATAGTGCCCGGCTCCGATCGAACCCCCCTCGGCCAGGACCGTTCGGATGAAGCGATTGCGTTTCGAATCGAATCGATAGGTGCACACGATGAGGGGGTCATCGCCGCCTGGATCCTTGCCGTTATGGGCGTGGCGACGTTTTCCGGTGAGGACTTCGGCCGTTCCATCACCGTCGAGGTCGGTGAGGACGAGACCGTGGGCCTGAGACCATCGGGTGTCGACCTCCTGCCGCGACCAGGTCCGCCGGCCTTCGTCGTCTCGCCCTTGTCGAAGCCAGTACAAGCCGTAGTCGTGGCCCATCCCCCAGAAGAGGTCGGTGAGCCCGTCGCGGTCGAAGTCGTGGGCCACGATCGAGATCCCGGCCTGGCCGAGCTTCCATTCGGGGTGGTGGATCCAGTCGATGCCATCGTCGCCCGGTTTCGCCTGGAACCAGCCGTCGGGGCCGAGGAGGTCCGGGTGACCGTCGCCATCGATGTCGCCGAGGCCGATGCCGTGTCCACCCTGGTCGTCGGAGACCACATGGGTGATCATGCCGCCGGCCTTCGGCTGGTACCAGACGGTGCGACCGATGATGTTGGGGAGGAAGTCCAGGGTTCCGTCCCCGTCGACATCCACCGCGATCGCGGTCTCCATGTTGCCGGGCGTGTCCAGCACCTGCATCTTCCATTGTTCCTGCGTGTTGCCCGGGTTGCGTCGCCAGAAGATGCCGCGGTCGTGCCAGCTGCAGGACACGATGTCCATGAGGCCGTCCTGGTCGATGTCCATGGGCACATCGGCGAAGTCGACGCGGTAACCCCCGATCGAACGAACGAGGCCGATCGGGCGTGGAGTCCAGTCGGGTGCCTCGTACCAGGTGTCGCCGCAGGCGATGTCCAGATCGCCGTCGTGGTCGAAGTCAGCGACCCCGCACGCCTCGAAGTCGGAGGTCGCGGAGACCACGACATGTTTCCAGGCCTCGTTGACCGGTGGCGGGGAAAGAAGCATCATGGTCAGGGCCGAGGAGATCAGGGGCATGCGGCCAGCATATGCACGGCGTCATCGGATGCCACGAATCGCGATCAGGGGTTGCCGTGGTTCGGGGAAGAGCACGCTGGCCGGAACCCTGCATCGGAAGCTGGAAATTCCGGGGCTGGAGCTCGACTCGCTCCATCACCGGGCCGGCTGGAAGCCCCTGGACACCGACCTCCTTCGAGCGTCGGTGACCGACTTCATGCATCACCAGTTCCCCGGTCGCGGTGTCAGCTCCGTTCCGCCGGGCGACGACGGGAGCCGTGCTTCCGGTACACCCGCGATGCCTCGCGGCGGGCGTGAGTCGTTCCACGGGCGTCGAAGATGCGCCGCTTGGCCTCCTGATAGGCGATCTCGTGTTCCACGATCGGTGCCGGGTAGTCGTCGCCGATCCGGCATCCGGCCATGTGCTGGGTGAGCGGTGGCATCTCTTCCGGACGCGCGATGTGTTCATCGGCGACGTCTCCGAGCTCAGGCACCCAGCGTCGGATGAAGCACCCGCTCGGATCCTGATCGATCGCCTGTTTCACGGGTGAGTAGATGCGGATCGTGTTGATGCCCGTCACGCCCGACTGCATCTGGCACTGTGAGTAGTGGATGCCGGCTTCGAAATCGAGAAACCGAGTGGCGAGATGTTCGGCGATCGGTTTCCAATGCAGCCAGAGGTGGTACGCGGCAAAAGAGACGAGCATCGCCCGCATGCGGAAGTTGATCCATCCGGTCCGGTCCAGGCATCTCATGCAGGCGTCGACCAGCGGGTAACCGGTTCGCCCTCCGGTCCAGGCATCGAATCGTCGTCGTTCCTCCGCAGTCCACAGGGATCGGTCCTCCTGCCGCATCCCATCGAAGGCTCGATTGAAGTTTCGAAATTCGATTTCGGGTTCGTCTTCGAGCTTCTGAATGAAATGGCAGTGCCAGCGGAGACGCTTCTCGTAACTCGTGATCGAGCGTCGCCATCCATCGGCGCCGGGGTCTCCGCGGAGCGACGCGGCCCGTTCACGGGTCGCGTGGAACAGGGACCGGATCGACAGCGTGCCGTAGGCGAGGTGGGGGCTCAATCGACTGCAGGCCGTCCAGCCTTCGATCGGAGTGGACATGGCACGCCGGTAGTGTTCGCCTCGTTCGTGGAGAAACGAATGCTGCACCAGCAGACCTTCGCGTTCTCCCCCGGGCTGGATGTCGGCCAGGAGGTTCCGGGGGCCGCCGTGGCCGAGATCATTCATCGTCGGGAAGTTGTTCGCGTCGAGCGCCCGGCGTGCCTCAAGCGAGGGTCCTTCCGCGGACGTCGGTGCGGGGAGAGGGGGCGGACTCATTCGTCGTCGCCAGTGCCCCGCCCAGCCGTCACGAGAGGCGAGGGGCCGCACGACGCCGTGTTGTGGTTTCTGAGTCCAACGAACTCCGACCCGGCGGCACCAGGCAGCGACCCGCCGATCTCGGTCGTAGGTCACGGCCAGGCCGGTTTCCTCATGACTCCAAAGTTCGTCGAAAGCCCACTGTTCCCGGATCCGGTCCAGCGTTTCGATCATGGAGCCATGGCGGATCACCAGAACCGAGCCCAACTCGGAGAGCCGGTCTCGGAGTTCCGAGAGGCTGTCCTGAATGAACGCGAGGTGGCCCGGGGACCATTCCGGAGCGTCCATGACTTCGGGTTCATGGACGTAGAGTCC
>CAJWFU010000145.1:0-6121 GCA_913031315.1 uncultured Phycisphaerae bacterium
GTCCAGCTGGCCAAGGACTCCGGATTCCCGAGCGACCCCGCCTCGATCGTCGCCACCGCGGCCCTCAAACCACCCGCGCCGACCGTGGTCTTCGACGCCCCCGCCACCGAAGAGGCCGCGGATCTGGCCGCGGCCCGGATCGCCGCGGTCGAGGTCGATCATCCCGCCGGAGAGGTCATCTATCGTCGCGGCGAGGTCATCGGTCCGGAAGACATCGCGACGGCTCGACTGGCGCTCTCCCGGGCCTTCTCCGACGGTGGTTTTTCCGCCGGGTGGGGGCAGGTACCGGGCTGGTTCCTGCTTTCGACCGTGGTGGTCCTGATGTTGGCCGGCGATGGAGTGATCTTCTATCCCCGCATCGCTCGCAGCACCTCCCGACTCGCGGTCGTGGTGCTCCTTCTCGCCGGGGCCACCGCGCTGGGAACCGCCTTCGCAGTGGTGCTTCCAAGACTGGCGCCCTTCGGAGCCGGGCTCGCGGCTTCGATCCTCTCGATCGCCCTCGCCCTCGCCTATGACCGACGAATCGCCATCTTCGCGTCGGTTCTGCTCGCCATCGCCCTCACGGTCTCCACCGGCCAGGCCCCGGCTGCGACCATCGCGATCCTCGCCACCGGCGCCGGATTCGCCTCGCTGCTCGCGTCGATTCCAAATCGTTCCGCCTTCGTCCGAGCGACCGTGATCTCCGGCGGAGTCGCCGCGGTGGTCTTCCTGGCTGCAGGACTCGCGATCACGCCCCTGGCGGCGGAAGGCTCGCTGCTGCAGATCTCCGCGGGCGCCGTGCTCGCCGGAGCCGGCGCTCTCGCCGCCGGCTTCATCATGCTCGGCGTGATGCCGACCATCGAACGTCTCTTCGACATCACCACCGGTCTCGCCCTCGCGGAACTCCGAGACACCCGCCAACCGCTCCTCCGCGAACTTCAGGCCAGAGCACCCGGTACCTACAACCACTCACTGGCGGTGGCGTCGATCGCCGAGAACGCGGCGGAGGCGATCAATGCCGACAGTCGACTGGTCTACGTCGGTGCGCTCTATCACGATGTCGGCAAACTGAACAAGCCCGAGTACTTCATCGAGAATCAGGGCGGAGGCGACAACAAGCACGACAAACTGAGCCCCGCGATGAGCCTCCTCGTGATCATCGGTCACGTCAAGGATGGCTTGGAGCTCGCCCAGGAATATGGTCTCCCGAAGGTGCTCCGACATTTCATCGAGAGCCACCATGGGACTTCGCTGGTCGAGTACTTCTTCCACGCCGCGAAGGAACGTGCCGCCAACGGGGGCGAAGAGGTCGAAGAGTTCTCGTATCGATATCCGGGGCCGAAGCCGCGCACCCGCGAAGCCGCGATCCTCCTGCTTTGCGATGGCATCGAAAGCGCCACCCGGGCGATGAACGACCCCACCCCCAGTCGGATCGAGGCGTTGGTGAGGAAGATTTCACGCGGACGACTGGATGACGGTCAGTTCGGTGAGTGCGAACTCACATTCCGAGATCTGCAGGTCATCGAAGACTCCATCATCAAGAGCCTCTGCGCCATCTATCACTCCCGCATCGCCTACCCCGGCGGCCGCGAGGAGAAGGAAGAACGGGAAATGGCACCCGCCACCGCGAGTGGTTCGGGCTGATCCCGGAACTTCAATCGGCCCGATCCCGGTTCGCCCAGATCGCATGCCGATCGATCAGGGTCCGAACCGGCTTCGGCATCCCGAGCCCGGACGCTTCGTCCCGATCGAACCATCGTCGTGACCCCGACTCGGATTCCGAGACCGCGCCGCCAGCCGTCGGTGAAGCGCGATACAGATGAATTCTCACCTCTCGATGCGTGAGGAGGCGCTTCATCTCCGCGACGAGGCTCGGCGGAACCGACGACCGAATACCCAGGCGGGAGGCCACGTCCTCGGCGGGGATCACGTCCTCCGTCTCCAGGCCCGGGGGTTGCCAGAGGCCTCCCCAGATTCCGCCTCGAGGCCGAGCCTCGAGCAACACCCGCCCGTCATCCTCACAGAGAAGCAGGTGGAGATGGACCACGGTCCGGACCGGACGGATCTTGGGTCGAGGAACCGCCCCCGCGTTGCCCGCAGCCCGAGCCTGGCAGACGCCGCGAAGAGGGCAGACATCACATCGAGGTGATGCGGGCGTGCAGATCGTCGCTCCCAGTTCCATCACGGATTCGTTCAACGGCCCCGGTTGATCCGTGGAGGCGACGAGTCGTCGAGAGGCCTCCCAGGCCGTGGTGACGAGTTCCGGATCATCCGCCGTCCGATCGATGGCTCCGAGCCTTGCGACCACCCTGATCACATTGCCATCGACGATCGGTTCCGGCCGCCCGAAGACGATCGATGCCACGGCACCGGCGGTGTATCGCCCGACCCCGGGCAGATCCAACAAGGCCGCAGGGTCGTCTGGAACCACGCCTCCATGAATCTCCACCAATCTCACCGACGCCGCGAAGAGCAGGCGTGCCCTTCGGTAATACCCAAGCCCCTCCCAGGCGGCCAGGACCTCGTCCTCTCCCGCCTCGACCATCGCTGCGGGGGTCGGAAAGCGGTTCAGAAATCCCTCGAAGCGTTCGGCCACCCGGCTCACCTGGGTCTGCTGGAGCATCAATTCGCTGACCAGAGCCCGCCAGGGGGTTCGATCGTGCCTCCAGGGCAGTTCTCGAGCCTCCAGATCGAACCAGGCGAGCAATGGCTGGGCCACGTCCACCCCGAGATCGTCGGGGGGCTCGAACGGAGCCGGGAGTGAAGGAGGGGGCTGATTTGCAAATCGAGGCATGAGTCCATTGTGGACCGGGATCCGATCGGCGTGGGATACGAATCTGGTTCTTGCAGGTGCCCCCGTCGCGGGGTAGCCTTCGGAACTTGCGTCAGCGGGGCTTGGCCCCCTTGATACCCGTCACCACGCGGCATCGCCGCCAGACACGGAATCGGACCCAGACATGGCGAAGATCTTCTACACGGCCGAAGAAGCAGCCGAAAAGCTTGGGAAGTCGGTCGACGACCTCCTTGAAATGGCCTCCAGCGGTGAAGTCCAGTCGTTCAAACAGGATGACCAGGACATGTTCCGCGTCGAGCAGATCGACATGATGGCCACCGACGACCTTGATGACCTCGGCGACCTCAGCATCGGTCTTGAGGACAGTGGCGAGTCGGACCCCCTCGGCCTGAGCGGCTCCGCCCCGGCCATGGAGTTGTCCACCGCCGATGACGATGGAGACGACAGCCTCGACCTCGACCTCGGAGGTGACATCGGTCTCGATGATTCCGCCGCCGCGGGCGAAGACAGCTTCCTCGCTGGAAGCGGGATGGGCACCGGGGTCAGCGCCTTTGAAGGCGGCGAACCCAGTGGTGACGATCTCCTCGATGACGACCTCTCCCTCGAGACCGTCGGCAGCGGAAGTGGACTGCTCGACCTGACTCGAGAATCCGACGACACCTCGCTGGGAGCCGAACTCCTCGATGAGGTCTACTCCAGCGATGACAGCGGTGCGCCGGCCAGTGCCAGTGGACTGTTCGAAGCCGTTGGCGGAGAATCCTCGAACGGCATGGAAGAACTGTCCGGCAGCGCCGGCATGCCTGCCGTTCCCGTGATGATCGAGACCTACGAAGGTGGATGGTCCGGCCTGGGCGTCGGCATGGGCATCGTGGCGGTCGGCTCCTTGAGCCTGGTCGGACTGATGACCCTGGTCAGCAACAACAACACCCTCCCGGCGATCGCCGAGATGATGACCGGCAACCTGATGGTCTGGTTCGGCGGACTGATCGGCGGACTGATCATCTTCGGCCTGCTCGGGTACTTCATCGGCAAGGCCTCCGAGTGACGCTGGCCCTTCCGAACGGTCGCTCCGGCGACCGCACGGCGGGACGCTCACCATTGGGAACGGAAACTTCGTGCTTCTGACCAGCTACGGCCGTCGCGAATGGGGATTCGCGACGGCCGTTTTCATTCTCCTCGGCACCCCCGCCGTCCTCTTTGGATGGTGGTGGGCCTTGATTCCGCTCTGCCTGTTCTGGGTGGGGGTCGCAGGATTCTTTCGCGATCCCCTTGGTCGAAAGCCCGACACCGACGCCCCCCATGATCTCGTCTCTCCCGCAGACGGCCGGATCAGTCGGATCGAACGGGTGCCACACCATGACGCGACCGGCGGCGGCCCCGCGATCGTGGTTCGCATCTTTTTAAGCGTGCTTGACGTCCACCTCAACCGTGCCCCGTGCGATGCATCGGTCGAATCCATCCTCCACGTCCCGGGTCGATACCTCGACGCCCGGTCAGAGGAGTCCGCGAAGGTCAATGAATTCAATCTGATCTCGCTTCGAACCGACCAGGGCGATCCGATCGGGATCCGACAGATCTCCGGCGCGATCGCCCGTCGAATCGTCTGTCCGCTCCAGCCGGGTGATCGACTCCGACGCGGCACCCGGTTCGGCATGATCAAGTTCGGTTCGACCACCGAACTCATCGTGCCTGATCGAAGTGGAGCCGAAGTTCTCGTCTCCGAGGGCGATCGCGTCACCGGCGGCCGAACCATCCTGGTGAGTCTCGCCCCGGTCGATGCCGGGGACTGATCTCAGACCGCCTCGATTCCAGTGGCCATTCGTTCAGGCCGCGAGATCGTCCCAGTCCTCTCCGACTTCATCCGAGGGCTCGTCGGGCCACGAATCTTCGAGTCGGTTGTGCACGCGAATCAGAGTGGCCAGCTGGCCCGCGAGAATGCCGCGGAGCGCATCGATGGTTTCGGAGACTTCATCCGTGAAGCTTGTTTCCGATCCTCGGAAGAGATACATGACGGCGAGACACTCCCCCTCGTGGCAGCATGGGACCGCGATCATCTCGACGTCGCCCGCGACCGCGGGATCGATCTCGCATCCGTCCATGAACTTCTCGACCCCTTCGAATCGAAGCAGATCCTTTTCTTCGGCGATCCGGGGACAAGCCTCGTCGCAGAGTCGCTGGAGCATCGGCTCCACCGTGCGGCGGGCATGTTCGTAATTGACATAGGCACCAAGACCGTATCGCCCGTCACCACCGGCGAGGAACACGGCCGCATTGGTCGGACCGGTCTTGACCAGCAGGTATTCGAGGGCCGTGCGAAGCAGATCTTCGACGTCGAGTTCCTGACGAAGAAGCGTCTTGAATTCGCTGCACATCGCGACCTGATCGGCCTTGAAGTCCTGGGAGGAATCCTCGAAGTGCTCGTCATGAACGATCTCGTCGACACCGCCACGACCGACCTGGGAATCTTCATCGATTCGACGGCCGATTTCGGCGATGCGTCTCATCGCCTGATCTCGGCGACTGCGTTCCACGCTACGTTCCGCGGCTCGTCCGAGTCGACGTTCGACCTCTTCCGCTCCCAGATTTCCCTGAAGGAAATCGACGGCACCGAATCGCATCGCCCGGGTGAGCTCCGGAATGCCCGCCGATGGTGCGGCGAACACGATCGAGGCATTGGGCTGGAGTCTTCGCACATCGGAAGCAAGATCATCATCGACATCCTCGGCCGGCAGGACGATGACTTCACAACGCCCCTCGATCAACCGGCCACGAAATTCCTTGATGTCCGCAGCGGCTCGGCAATCCCAGTCGGCCGCGGCTTCGAACAGCGCGGCCAGCGTCACGGTCTCGGGTCGGGATGCGAAGATCGTGATCCGCACGCCTTCGATTGAGTCAGCTGCAGATTGCTTCATGCCTGGCGTATCGGGTTCGAAATTCATCGTTCTCTCTCCTCCTACCTGCCTCGTCGCCCACGTTCATTCCACGAACGCAGGACTCTGCTCATCCGTCGGAAGAGTTCGGACGGGTGACTACGAGACACCCTCCTCCTTCATCCGACTTGCAGTCGCGGCGTTTCCGCCGTGACGCTGCGAATCGTCAAACCCTGGCGAGCTCCTGACTCGTCACCGGTTCACGGTTCGCGGTCGAGCTTCGGGTCGTCGGCGGGAACGAACATCTGTCGCTCGGAACCGAAACCGTCATGCTCCACCACCAACTGCATCGACCATTCATGGCAATGCTTGAAGGTTCAATGCGGATACGCGTGGGTTCGATGGCCTCATGAACGTCGCGACTGGCCCTGATGGGCGTTTTCCGTGGCGGAGCCGTCCGCATGACGTATCCGGCCAG
>CAJWFU010000146.1:0-6120 GCA_913031315.1 uncultured Phycisphaerae bacterium
CACCTGAACCTTCAGCGCTTGGGCTTTCAACGCCACCATGCTGGCGCAGTCTACGAGCTCCGCGACGTGCGTCAGAAGTTGCAGGACCTCCGGGTCTGGCGCGACCGCTACCGCGCGGTTCGGGACGACGGCTTTCTGGATGGGCACGATGCCCATGGTGGCGAACGACTTCTTGTGAAACCCGAACAGCACCCGCTTCAGCATCCTCACCATGCGTTGGTCGTGGTCGAGGATCCGGAACGGCTCGAAGAGGTCGCCGAATCCATCGACCTGGCCTTCAAGGCCGACGAAAATCCGACGTCGACCTGGCCCGAGAAAGCGTTCACCGGCCGGGCCGCACGTGACATCGTGCAACTGGTCGGCTTCGCGACCTGGCTTGGATGGGGGGCGTTGGCCGCGGTTCTCGCACTGGTCGCCAATGCGATCGTCCTCGCGATGCGGGATCGGATCCGCGACCACGCGGTTCTCCGGACCCTCGGCTACACCGGTGGCCTCATCGCCTGGATGGTGCTGCTCGAAGGTGCGTTCCTCGGCCTCATTGGAGGAATTCTGGGAACGGCCACCAGCGCGATGGTGGTCGCATTCGGTCGTTTCGGAATGACGATGGAAGGCGTGAGCATCGAGATATCGAATGATCCCCGGGTCGCGGCCATCGGAGCCCTGATCGCGGTGGGTCTCGGACTGCTCGCCGGCGCGGTGCCGGCGATCCGCGCCGCACGAGCGGGAATCGTGCAGGGCCTTCGGGCCGCCTGACGAAAGGAGACACCATGCGAGGACTTCCCTTCGAATACGCGGTCCGAAATCTCGGACGCAGCCCCGCACGACTCGCCATGAGTGCCGGCGGAAGCATGCTCGTGGTCCTGCTGGTGATCGCATCCACCGCGTTCGTGGCCGGCATGCGTGGATCCCTGCGAGTGAGTGGGTCGCCCCGCAACGTGATTCTCATGGGCGCCGGGAGCGAGGAGAGCGTCGAACGCAGCGAGATCCCGATGAAGACATCGACGATCGCCGCGGCCAGCATCGCCGGCATCGAACGGATCGCCGGGACCGAAGCGGTTTCGGCCGAAATCCATTCCGCGATCCCGATTGAGACCAGCAGTGGACGAAGGGACAACACGCTGGTTCGCGGCGTCACTCCCGCCGCATTCCTCGTGCATCGGGAAGTCCGACTGATCGACGGTCGACTCCCGGAGACTGGAGCCGATGAGATCGCCATCGGACGGATGGCGGCTCAAGGACTCGGAATCCGATCACTCGGCGAACGAGTCAAGATCGACGATCGCCCGTTCACGATCACTGGAACCCTCGCCGCGGACGGCGGCGTGGTGGAAGGCGAGATCTGGATGCCACTTTCCGATCTCATGGTGGTGACCCAGCGTGACACCCTTTCCTGCGTGGTCATCCGACTCGAAGATCAATCGATATCCGCCGCCCAGGCCTTCGCAAGCACTCGATTCGACCTCGAACTGTCGGTCGTGCGGGAGGACGAATACTTCGCGGGCCTGGCCGCCTTCTTCGGCCCGGTCAGGCTGATGGTGATCGCCACCGCGATCCTGGTCGCCGGCGGTGGCGTGGTCGGCGGTCTCAACACGACGTACGCGACCTTCGCCAGCCGCGTACGAGAGATCGGCACCCTCAGAACCCTCGGATATTCGAGATTCGCCATTCTCCGGAATCTGATCGAGGAATCCGTGCTGATCGCGTCGATCGGGGGACTCCTCGCCGCGGTGACCGCCTCGGCGTTGCTCGACGGGCTCACCGTTCAATTTTCCATGGGCGCCTTCGGGCTCTCCGTCGGCCCCCCCGAACTCGCGCTTGGCCTTGCTGCGGGCCTCCTGCTCGGCGTCGTGGGGGCCGTGATCCCTGCCATTCGTTGTCTTCGCATGCCGGTTCCGGAAGCACTCCGAGCCGCGGCCTGATACCAATTCCAACCAAGAACCCGTGAATCCCCAGTCTGGAACCCTCATCATGAACACTCGAACGACGACTTCAATCCTCGCGCTTCCCATTCTTTCCCTGGCTCTGATCGGCTCGGGATGCGATCAAAGCGGACCGACCGCCCCCCAGGTGACGGTCGCCGCTTCGGCCACGATTCCCGCTGCCTTCTTCACCAAGAACCGTCCCGAGGAAGCACCCGATCTCACGGCGGTCAAGACGGCATCGAGCATCGGCGAAGAAGTGACCTTCCTCGCCCGAGTGGGCGGACGCGTCGCACCATTCGTCGACGGCGTGGCCATCTTCACCGTGGCGGACCCCAGCCTCGAATCCTGCGAATTGATGGGCGAGGAAGATCACTGCCCGGTGCCCTGGGACTATTGCTGCGAACCCCGGGAATCACTGACCGCCGGATCCGCGACCATCCGCATCATGGGTGAAGATGGACGACCCCTTCCCGCCTCCGCTCAGGGTGCCGGCGGACTCGCCCCCGCTCGATACCTCGTGGTCAAGGGTGTGGTCTCCGATCGCAATGAAGATGGTCTCTTCGTGGTTGATGCCGAAAGGATCTGGGTGGGTGGCCGCCCCAGTCGTGAAGATCAGCGCATGGGCTCGCGTCCGGGCGAAGCGATGGCCAACGTCCCCGCCCATGACCACGACTTCGATGGTCTGCCCGATCACGATCACGATCATGATCACGGCCATGACCATGACCATGACCATGACCATGACCATGATCACACCACCGAAACCCCCGGGGTCTCCCCCGAAGGCTCGGGCGGCTGAACCCGGACCGATCGCCGCGAGCGAAGGCGGTGCCCCGCCCTCGCTCGCGGTAATCTCCAAGACATGGCCAACCTGCTCGGGATCGATGTCGGCACCAGCGGAACCAAGGCGATCATCGTCGGCGACGATGGTGAGATCCTCGGGACCGGAACCGGACACCACGAACCTCTGACTCCTTGCGGGGGTTGGAGCGAACAGACTCCGGACGACTGGTGGCAAAGCACGAAGATGGCGATCGCCCACGCGTGTGGTGACGCCGGCCTGAATCCCCATGCCATCGACGGAATCGGCTTGACCGGCCAGATGCACGGGTTGGTGGCGCTTGATCACCGGATGACGCCGATCAGACCGGCGATTCTCTGGAACGATGGAAGATGCGAACCCCAGTGTCATGAAGTCGAAGATCGCCTCGGCATCGAGCGACTGGTCGCACTGACCGGTAATCGAATGCTCCCCGGTTTCACCGCGCCCAAACTTCTCTGGATGCGGGAACACGAGCCCGCGGCCTTCGAGCGGATCACCACCGTCCTCCTTCCCAAGGACTGGATTCGGTGGAAGCTCTCCGGCGTGGTCGCGATGGATGTTTCCGATGCGAGCGGCACCGCGGTCTTCGACTGTGAAAATCGTCGTTGGTCCGAGGAGCTCCTGAACGAACTCGATCTCCCCACCTCCTGGTGGCCCGATGCCGCGGAAAGCGCCACCGTTCTGGGGATGGTGACGGCGAACGCCGCGGAAGCGACGGGACTACAAGCCGGAACGCCGATCGTGGCGGGCGCCGGAGATCAGGCGGCCAGTGCGGTGGGAACGGGCCTGGTCCGCGAAGGCACCATCGGCGCCGCACTCGGGACCAGCGGCGTGACCTTCGCACCAAGCGACCGATGGAGATCGACCCCGGACGGATCGCTTCATGCCTTCTGCCATGCGGTTCCGGACCGCTGGCATCTCATGGGGGTGATGCTCTCGGGCGCCGGCAGCCTCGACTGGTTCCGCTCGGCCTTCATGCCGGAACTGGGTTCCGGCGATGATGCCTTCCGGAAGCTCGAGACCCTTGCCACCACGGCCCCTCCGGGTTCGGACGGCCTCCTGTTCCTGCCCTACCTCTCAGGCGAGCGAACTCCCCACCCCGATGCGAACGCACGCGGCGCCTTCATCGGACTGGACCGGCGTCACGAACGGCGGCACCTCGCGCGGGCGGTGTTCGAAGGCGTCACCCATGGCCTGACCGACTGCCTGAATCTGGTTCGTGGAACCGGACTGCGAACCGACGTCGTCCGCCTCTCCGGCGGCGGCATGAAGAGTGCTCTCTGGAAGCAGAGTTGTGCCGATCTGTTCGGTACGCCGGTCGCGACGACCACCACCACCGAAGGCACCGCTTTCGGAGCCGCGATTCTCGCCGCCACCGGGATCGGTCGATTTGAAGACGTGCCGACCGCCTGTGATGCCTGGATTCGGGAGACCGAACGAATCGAACCCGGCCCCGATGCCGAACTCCTGAAGTCCAGACATGCGGTCTACGAGGATCTCTATCCTGCCTTGAAAGACCTGTTTCCCCGAATCGCCGAGAACCTGGAGACCGAGCGATGATCCAGATGCTTGCCATGACCGCTTCAATGATGCTGGTCGGCTGGATCGTGTGGAAGGTGATCAATCGCCACGAAGACGGCGACGCCGCCTTGCAGTCGAGGTTGGACGATGATGATCGGCGAGCGGCGATCGGGCGTGGCGAGCAGATGCCGGAAGATCGCCCAGCCGACGATTGATGAATTGGCTCGATCCGATCCTGCCGAACCTCAGACCCGGAAACCTCGGGCTCGGAGGCTGGAGAACTTCGGCTGGAGGTATCGCCCCGGACAGGCGGTCGAAGCGGAGGCCCATTCGCGATGAGTCCGAACCGCGGCCTTGGTCTTCTTGATGCCGTGCGAAAGACACAGTGCGTTGACGTGCGTGCACAGGCTCCGCAATTGCAGGGACGTCGGCTTCTCGAGATCGAAGTTGCCCAGGACCAGGATCCCGATGTTTCCAGGATTGTGGGACTTGACGTGCGCACCTTCGTACCGGAGCGGTCGACAATCCCAGATTCGACCGTTGCGATCGATCGCGTAGTGGTAGCCGATGTCCGCCCACCTTCGGTCCCTGACGTGCACGGTTCGGATCAATTCCAATCGAGCCTTCGAGGGGCCGAAACCGGCTGAAGCCAACGGCTTGGGAAGTCCGTCGTGATGAATCGTGATGTACTTGAGGGAAGCCTGGGCATTCATGCCCCGCACGTTCGGGGTTCCCCCGGCCCAGCGAACTCGCGCGATCGTGCCGGTGGTGCCGGACGCCGCCTTGGTTTTGGGTTCGAAAGCGAGCGAGGTGCGGCCTCCGCCGGTGCCGACGGCCGGGAGATCGGGGTCCGGGAGGCGGCCAGCTCGCCGAGTGGTGGTGGCACAGCCGATCAGACCGACAGAAGCGACCCCCCCGAGCGCGAGGGCCCGAAGGGTCGACCCCAGAACGTCGCGTCGATGGAGTTTGACCGGCCTGCCGCCCTCGGCTCCGGTCTCCGGACTGGCGTGGCTGCCGATGTTTCCGGGATTGGATTGCTTCTCGGCTTCTGGCACGGCATCATCCTTGTCCGCCCGCGGAGTGATCCACCGGCACCGATGCCGGAGCGAACCTCTGCTAGGGAGATCGACCTCGGCGACCGGAATACTCCAGTATAGAACCGGTCTCCCCCGCTCGGCCCGATTGGTTCGCCCGAGGGAGGCCCGGGGTTCGCCGACCTGCCACGGTCCCCGCCAGAAATCTCGAGTGGCTGCCTCCCGATTCGCACCAGGCACGCCCGCGTCACGGAGCGATTGGTGATGGCACGGTCCTCCGAATGACCCAAGTCTCGGAACGGCTCACTTGGAATCCGACTGACAATGTCCATTCTGGATGCAGGGTGGCGGATCCGAGGCCCACTCCAGCCGGTCGGAAGACCAACTTTTCCGCCCGCCGGAACCATCCGATGACCCGATCGGATCAACAATCGCATTCGGATGAAGCTCGTCCCCGACGGAGGTCGGTGGAATCAGCGCCGAAGACCGGCCCATTCCCCTCCGGAAACGTCGGTTTCCGCTAGAATTCTGGGGTTCCGGCGGATCGCGGGAAATGAACCCGAGTCCGCTGTCCTGGCCGCTCTCCGGAGCAGCGCAGCCTCGCTGAAGCACCCACGATGACCGAACAGACGGACTCCGCAACGCCCCCGGAAGGGGACGACTACACGAGCGATTCGATCCAGGTTCTCGAAGGCCTCGAGGCGGTTCGAAAGCGACCCGGCATGTACGTGGGGGGTACGGGACTCAACGCCCTCCACCACCTCGTCTACGAATGCGTGGACAACGCGATCGACGAGGCCATGGCCGGCTACGCCACGAG
>CAJWFU010000147.1:0-6095 GCA_913031315.1 uncultured Phycisphaerae bacterium
TGGACTTGGTGGCTCCGGGATCCGGAGTCTCGTTGACGGGGTCGACGGAATAATCGAGCGGGTCCTCGGTGCGGGTCGGAGTCGAACTCGGCGTGGTGCTCGACGTGACGGTCGTGACGGTGTTGTTGTTGACCGTGACGTTGGTCGGGTTCGCCGAAGGGGGGGCGTCGATCTTTCCGCTGACCACGGAGGAGTCCCGTCCGGTCACCAGGTCACCGACCAGCGTGGTGAGAAGCCCGTCGAGGACGGATTGCGCGGGTGGTGAGATGCCCACGACGTTTTCCGCGGTGAGCGATCCCTGCCCGGTGGTTTGCCAGGCGAGCTCGCCGCTCGGACCGTGCCAGAGTTGAAGTGAACTCTCGGCCGAGATCCAACCGGTCCTGATGAAGGTCAGGCCGGTGAAGGTGAATCGGCTGGCATTGTCGGTGCTGAGGGAGATCAGCCGGGGAAGCAGGAGATACTCGACCTCGAGGATGCGGGCGATCTCCGCGAGGGCCTTCGGATCCGGAATGCCGGTGGGATCGATGCTCGCGTAGATCTTCTGAAGCTCTTCGGTCTTCCCTTTTCGCACGGTTCGACGGGCCACTTCCTCGTGCGACACCACGGTGAACACCTCCGCCTTCTTGTCCTGCGGGAGCAGGCTGAATGGCCGGTAGTCCACCCTGAAAGCCTTGTCCAACGCCATGTCGACCACGATCGCGCGTCCGTGATTGGCACTCGAGAGCGAGGGAAGCACGGCACATCGTGGCGGTTCCGCGAGGAGCAGCTCATTCGGATCGCCGAAATCCAGATATCGCTCGGCCCGGGTGGTCACTCCGATCTCGATCGAAGGGCTCGCGCATCCTCCCAGCAGGAGATGGGGGAGGACGGCGAGGAGGAGCGTGTAGATTTTGATCCATCGAGGCATTCCGGGAGGATACTGCCAGAGGGTTTCAGAAGGGCTCGCGGAACGCCGCATCGGCGCGGCGTTCGATCGGTATCAGGGTCATTCCGCCGACGGCTTCGACTCGTAGTTCGTAGACCTCGCCGGGTCGCATGGGCTTGTAGACGGCCTCGCCCTGGGCGACGCGAACGCCGGCGGCCCGGGCGGCCTCGGGATCGGTGGCGATTTCCCAGAAACGACTCCAGATGGCCTGCTCGAATCGAGCCTGATCCGTTCCGGCGTACCCGTCGGGCACGCCCCCCGGGGTGTCGATCGGGATGCCGTCCCGGGGAGGCATGGCGTCAGAGTAGATCCGGCGTAGAAGGACGAGGGTTCGGTCTCGGAAGGGATCATCCCCCGTGGCGACCTGTTCGGTTGGAAATCGGGCCGTCCAGGCGTCCAGATGAACCACTTCCCCGGGGAAGTTCATCTCTCGACGCCCGAGTTCTCTTCCTTGATCGTCCATTTCGATGAAAAGGAGGGTGGTCCGCGGGTCTTCTCCGGAGGCCCCTTCCTCCTGATCGAGGACTTCGAGCCTGGCGATCCGGCGATCTCGCCCCAATCGTTCGATGGCCGCTTCGCGGACGGCGATTTCAGCCGCCATTTTCGTTTCCAGGGCCGCGATCTCGCTCCGAAGCCTCGATTCCTTGTCCAAAGCCCACCACGCGAAGCCACCGATGAGCACCCCTCCGAGCACCACCACGATGGAACTGATCCGTAAGGCGGCCGCCGCCATGGCCGAGGGATTCGGTACGAGGCCACGATGGAAGATGGATCTTCGAGAGGTCATCCGGGAAACATCGGCCCGAGATTGGCTCGAACGTGCGAAAACCGCCGATATCGACCCAGTGCCGATGTGTACCGGAACAAGCAGGACGATGACCCGGGATCCGAATCCGGGAGCACGAGGTCTCACCCGCCGGTTGGGGGCGTGGTGCGCCGCCCTGCTGTTACCGCCGTGTGTCGCCCTCGCCGAGCCGGTGGTCACGGTTGACGATGATGCGAGAGTGGTCCGGCAGATCGGCTTCGAGGAACGCGCGACCACCGACTGGTCTCATGTCTTCGAGCAGGCCCCGGGGCTTCCGCGACGAGGTCTCTTCTTCGATGCCATGGTTGATGAATCCGTCAGCCATGGGGGCGACTCGAGTCTTCGGCTCGAACTCGAAGGCGGATCGATCTCGTATCGCATGCTGCCGGAGGCGGCGATCCCGCTTGAATCCAGCGCTGATTATCGAGTCTCCGGTTGGATTCGGACCGAGGGCCTGGATCACGCGGAAGCCAGACTGGAACTTCGCATCGTCGACGGCGATCAGATGAAACTGATCAGCGAAACCACCGATTCAGAGGATCCGATCGCGGAAGCGACGGTCGAGCTGCTGGTCGGACGCCGGGGGCCGATCCACGACGGTTGGATGCAGACCGTCATCGAGGTCGACACCGGAGGAGCCCGATACGACGAGGTCCGGAACCCACGGCTGTTCCTTTCCCTCCAGGTGGTCCAACCCGGATTCGATCAGGAAGACGACGTGCTGGGTGGTCGAGTGTCGAGAGTCCGGGTGGAGGATGTGGATGGCAAGGCCTGGTTCGATGACCTTCGAATCAGCCGGGCTCCCCGGCTGAGACTGGTGAATCGGGATCCCGGTGGCTTTCATCGCGATGGCCGACCGGTGGTCTTGTCCGCGATCGTCGATGATCCGTTTCGAGATCGCATTCCGGCGATCTTCAAGGTTCGTGATCTCGACGGAGTCGTGGTCGAGCGACGCCGGATCGAGGTTGAAGGTGATCGTCGTTTCGAACTCGGCTTCACGCCGAAGGCGCCCGGATGGTTCGAAGCCGAGCTCGCGATTGAAGGCGGAGGACCCAATGAGCGGAAATCCGTCAGCATGATCGTGCTGCCGGCTTCTTCCTACTCCCGCTCCAACGATGTGCCACGACTCGGGGTCTCGCTCGCCGGTTGGACGCCCGAAGCCCTCGGAGCGCTCGAAGAATCACTGCAATCCCTCGACCCGGGTGTGATCGAGTTTCCGATCTGGCCGGTCGATACCGATGACCGGCCGAGCTTGGAAGGCGTCCAGCCTCTCCGTTCGATCCTCGATCGACAGCGGTTTGCAAACCGCGAGGTCATGCTGGCCATCGATCGACTGCACGGGGGGCTCGCGGAGCTGGCCCGGGTGGAGCCGGAGGCGGTGCGGGCGGCTTTGACCGAGGATTCAGAGGACATCTGGCGGAATGCGATCAGGGATTGGATGCTTCGGCTCGGCACGTCGATTTCTCGTTGGAGAATCGCCGGAGGCCCGACTCCATCACCGGCGCCCGCGTTGCTGCGCCAACTCGCCGACGAGTACGTGGCGGATCCCTTGCTTCTGCTCTCTCGACCGGTCGAACTCGATGGGCCGTGGGGCGGAGACGAGCATTACTTGACCAGTGACCCGTGGTTCTCTTCGCGATCCTTCGAGTCGATCACCGAAGGGTTGCTTGAAGGTGCGACGGTTCGACTCGAACCCCCACCCATGAACTGGCGGCCGCGGGATCGAGTCGACGAAGCGGCACGGCGGATCATCAATTCCTGGGCGTCCGGCGCCGAACGAATCCTGACCCCCTGGAGTCATGAAGAGGGACCCGATGCCACCATGCTCGCCTGGACCGGCCTTTCCCCGATCCTCGGTGGGCGACGGCCGGTGGGGGAGATCCCGGTCGGATCGACCAGTCGGTGTTTCGTCGCCAACGACGAACGAGGTCCGATTCTGGTGATCTTCAGCGATCAGGTCGACCGGGCCGAGACGATCATGCTTCCGGTCGGAAATGGCGAGGTCGAAGTGCTCGATCTTGATGGTCGCATCGAGCGAATCAGGCCGGTTGATGGACTGGTCGCGGTTCGGGTCACCTCGACGCCTCGGGCCATTCTGAAGGCCGATCCATTGCCGGTATGGATCGCTGGATCCGCGGAATTCACACCCGGACGGGTTTCGACCGGTCGAGAAGAGCATGCGATCGAGATCCTTTTCGAAAATCCGATCGGGCAGGGGATCGAGGGCCGGATAAGACTGGAACCGCCACGGGGTTGGACGTTCGAGCCGGCTTCTCCGAGTTTCAAGGTGGAGGCGTTCGGTCTCGCGAGGGTTCCGGTGACCCTTCGATGGTCCGGTCCCCCTTCGCTGGGGCGGCAGGTCATCAACGGTGAGGTCCAGATCGCTGATGGCTCCGGCGCCCGGGTCCCGATCTCCCTTGATCTGGAGGTCGACAGTTCACTGCTGCAGCTGGAAGCGGATTGGGATCTTGCGCGATCCGACGATCCGAGGCGGGCCCCGATCATCGTCGCGGTGACCCTGGAGAACATCGGGGATCGTCCGATGGACGTGGAGATCACCACTTCGGCCTGGCGGATCGGTCGGGAGCGAAGAATCCTCACCGGCCTGCTTCCCGGGGAACGTCGGGTTCGTCTCATGCATCTGAAGGCCGGACTGGATCGCCTCGCCGGCACCGACGTCAGGATTCAGGTTCGTGAGATCGACGGCCCGGAAGGAGTCGCGGTCCGACTGCCGATCTTCGGCGGGGCGGAGCCGGATGGTGGCGAGAAGGCCACTGCGGTGGTCGAGCCATGATGCGTCGTTCGCACCCCCGCCGGCGATCAACGCAGGAATCGGGCATCCCGGGGTGTCCGCCCGGCAAGGTTCAGGAGCGTGATCGATCGGATTCGGGGTTCGGTCGTGTCATTGATCCGCCACTCGAGAATCCAACGCGATGGAACCCATCCTCCACTGCCGTTGGTCCGGGTCATGCAGGCGAGGTCGATCCAGACCGAATCCTCGCGACCATTGGCGGAATCCAGACGAGTGACCATGTTTTCTTCGATCCGTTGTCTGGATCGCAGGGCCTCGAGGTTTCTTTCCAGTTCGCTTCTGGGATACCCGGGGGTCTCGACCCGACCGACATGCAGGGTCGCTTCGGGCTCGAAGAGGTCGATCATGTCCTCGATTCTTCCATCCACCGCGGCAGCGACCAGTTTCCGAGTCGACTCTTCCGCCGATTCGCCCCGCGTCTCCACCAGGAGACCGGTCGCCAGACATCCGATCGCGAGCACGAACACGCCGACGGCGAATCTGATCGGGCGACGGTCATCGCGCCGGATCGCATGAATGAGGATCGCCGCCGCCAGAAGCAGCAGGGCGATGGAGAGCGGCCATGGGTTCTCCAGGACCCAGCGGGTGAGCGTTCCGGTTCCAGCCTCGGGTGGCATGATGGTCCTCTCCTTCGATTGATCCCGACGATCGACGGCCGGACGGGCACGAACCTGTCCGTATCCGTTCCAGCCTAGACCCTTCGACTCATCAGGGTTCCAAACCGCGGCATCAGGCCG
Organism: uncultured Phycisphaerae bacterium; assembly: GCA_913031315.1. Lineage (GTDB taxonomy): Bacteria > Planctomycetota > Phycisphaerae > Phycisphaerales > SM1A02. The sequence continues at coordinate 5,280 of CAJWFU010000147.1, forward strand.
ACTCGATCCATGTCCGAATCCACCGTTTCGTTGACAACCTCCGACCTCCGAATGGACGTCCGACCGGCACCGTCCGATGCGGTTCTCGAACGTAACCTCGCGGTGTTCCGACCCCGCGATCCGGAGCTGGTGGAACGCATTCTGGCCGCGGAGGTCAAACCTCTGGACATCGAAGTCGCGGAGGATGGCCATCCGACCGCGATCTGGCAGGGGCGTCGACTCGCCAGTGCCCGACGACCGGGCGAGGAGACGATCCGACAGGTCGAGGGGGTCGATCCGACCACCACCGGGCTGGTGGCCGTGGTGGGGTTCGGCCTCGGGCAGCACGTCGCAGTACTCGCCCGCCGTCTCGGGCAGTCAGGGATCGTGTTGGTGGCGGAGCCGGACCGGTCGCTCCTGAGGGCGGTGTTTTCACGGATCGATGCGACGGCATGGCTGTCGCAGTCCCAGGTCGTCATCACGGATCAGGCCGATGCGGGAGAGTTGGGGCCGAAACTGGCTGGTGCGGAAGGCACCATCATGCTCGGCGTCAGAATCATCGAGCATCCGGCGAGCCGGGTCCGGCTCGGTGGTCTCGGAGGCCAGATCGCTCAGACCCTCCGTGAGTTGGTCGACAACGCACGGATGAACGTCGTCACGACCCTGCTCAGATGTGTCGGGACGCTGGAGAACCAGCTCGGGAATCTTCCGCGATTCTCGCTGGGAGCGGGCGTCGAGGATCTACGCGGAATCGCGGCTGGTCGGCTCGGCGTGGTGGTGAGCGCCGGTCCGAGTCTGCGCCGAAACATCGACGAACTGGCTCGACCCGGAGTGCGG
>CAJWFU010000148.1:0-6079 GCA_913031315.1 uncultured Phycisphaerae bacterium
CATCGACGGCGACACCGCGAACGACCACGCAGTCACCATCCGTGAGCGCAACACCCAGTCGCAGGAACGCGTGGCCCTCGACCAGGTCCCCTCGTTCCTCGACGAGAAGATCCACGGAACGGAGTGAACGGGGTGACGGATCCCGATCCCGACGGCGTGCCCGCGGACCACGGACCGCTTGACACGCGACTACGGGTCGGGACGATCAGGTCCTGCACGGAGAATTCCCGCGCTCGCCGTCCGGCGTTCATCCTCCAGGTCGATCTCGGACCTCACGGCGTTCGAACCTCGAGCGCTCAGCTGACCGAGCACCATCGGCCGGAAGACCTCGTGGGTCGACAGGTGATCGTGGCCACCGATCTCGGGATGAAGCGCATCGCAGGAGTCGAGAGCGAAGTCCTCGTTCTCGGCCTTCCCGACGCCGACGGCTCCACGATCCTGATTGCGCCGGATCGCAGGGTGCCCGATGGCGGCCTGGTCCACTGACGAGCGACACGGCGGCCTGAAACAGGAATCGCGACGCGTCCCGAAAGACGCGTCGCGAAATCCTTTTCCCTTGATTCGATGATTCCTCCCGGGACACCCCGGTGGGAGGAATCGGAACCGACGGCGTGGCGCCACCCCCGGTGGACGCTCACGCCGACGGTCCCGATGGGCCCGGAAGGGCTTGGCGGCCCGGCGCACCCTCGATGTCCGAAGACACCGATCGGCTCAAGGAGTACCCCCGGAATGGACTCCTTGGCCTCGTGGGCCGAGCCGCCAGGACCTCCCCTGTCGACAGGAGAACTATCGCCTTAAAACGGGCCCGGGGCTATGGGGCATCCGCCCCGGATCGGCCGACAACGACCAGTTCCGCTCCCGGGTCCTCACCGACTCGACGCATCGACCAAGTGGTCCTGGAGCGTCTCGAACCCAACCCTTGGTGGTTCCTGAGGTTTTCGAGGCAGGATCATGGGGACCGCCGGGCCGTCCTCGAATTCTGGAATGAGATCGAGTGCGTCGCCCACACCATCACAACAAGGTCTCGCTCGCATGGCTCGACGACGCACCCTTCCCGTCGGCAGATTTCATCACTCATCTTCGAGCCGAGAGGTCCGCTTCGATCTCGAACGAGGCATCGACGAATTCGACCGCTGAAACACGGTCCTTGCCCGCGTCTGGACCAGGCGATCGCTTGCGAGGCGCGGTCACCGACGGATGTTTGGGCTGGTCGGCCACGTCGTGAGGGCAGACGGCTCTCGATTGAACGAATGATCCCGATCAGCGGTTCGCATGCCGAGAAGGCCGCAAAAGAGGCGATGGCTTCCCCATCGGGGAAGCCATAGCGCGGAACTCTCCCCAAGCACCGCTTCAGCTTGGATCGCTTCTCAACCTCAGGGTCCGGGACAGGAACCCCAGTTGCTGAGCATCAATCCCAGATCCTCGGAATCCACCACACCGTCACCATTGAGGTCGGCGTCGCGGTCTCCGGATCCCCAACCCGCGATGAGGAACCCGAGGTCCGCCGAATTCACCACGCCGTTGTCGTTGAGATCGCCCACGCATGGCGGGACCGCCAGGGTGACGCTCAGCCTCGGGGCGTTGGTCTTTCCGTTCCGAACGTATGACCCGTTTTCACCGCTCTGGGTCAGACGGACGACCGCGAACCGATCCCGAGAGGGATCGTTGAAGTGATCGGGATTCAGGTTGATCGAGAAGTTCTGGGCATTCGTCCAGTTGAAGGTCGTGGAGCCCATGTTGCACGCGTTGAACATCGATGAGCCCATCTCTCCGTAGGGCATGAAACCAACGCAGACCGAGCCTCCGGCAGTACGCGGCATGTTCCTGCTGCCCACCAGTCGAATCGATTCGATGGTGACGCCCTCGGGAATCCAGGACAGATCGAAGCTCACGTATGCGTAATGGCGTGATCCCATGCAGTACCCACCCATGGTCGTGCAGCCCTTCATCGAGAGCTGAATCGCGTTGATCGAGCTCATCGAGTGGGACGAGCAGCAGTTCGGAATGGTGCCCGAACTCACTTGCACACCACCTTCGAAACGGGGTACGTCGATGACGGTGTCACCAGCGACTGCCGGGACCGCAAGCAGCCCGAGTGACATCGAGACAATCCAGAGAGTCAGAACCTTGCGGTCAATCATGCTTGTGCTCCAAATCAGTAGAGGAGCCCCGGAGACTGAACACCATTGACCTGATCGTACAGAATGCACTGAGTGCAATCAATCGATCGTTTTCCTATTTTCAGCAATTCCCACCAAAATCAGGATCGCCACCAGCGATCTTCGACCAGCATCCCGGGTGGAATCGCCGCCCCCTGGCCCGATTCGATCATGCTCGCCACGGGATGGGCGCAGTAATCAATGCTGAAAGCACCGGCCGGTCGGTGGTTCCCGCTGAGGCCGAGGCCTCCGAAGGGAAGGGTCCCGCTCGCACCCGCGGTCCCGCAGTTCCGGTTGACGCAACCCGAACGGCATTCCGCCAGGAATCGCTCCCAGATCGCATCGTCGCGGGTGAAGATCGAGGCCGCCAGGCCGTAGCGCGTCGCATTCGCCTGGGCCACCGCATCGTCGAAATCCGGGGCGATCGAGATCTGGACGAGCGGTCCGAAGCACTCTCGATCACGCTCGAGATCGAAACGATCGACGAGGACCACGCCGGGCGTGACGAAATGGCCGGGTCCCTCGATGCGGGACGACTGCACGAGTACCCGTCCTCCTCCGGCGTGAAGTTCGTCCTGGAAGGCGAGTACTGCATCGACCGCATCGCCGTTGATCATCGGTCCCATGAACACCGGGGAATCCGAATCGCCCGGGCCGACCACCAGTGTGCTCGCCACCTTGCAGAACGCGGCGAGGAACTGGTCCGCGATGTCCGCATGCAACACGATCCGACGCGTACAGGTGCAACGCTGGCCGGTGGTCGCGAACGCGGCACGGGCGCACTCGACCACCGCCTGCCGAAGGTCGGCGTCGGGCATGACCACCGATGGATTCGACCCTCCCAGTTCGAGAGCGACGATCCGCCCGGGGGTATCGAGATTCGCTTCAAGAATCCGGCGCCCCACCGGCCAACTGCCGGTGAACAGGATCCCGTCCACGCCCGGATCGGCGACCAGTCGGGCGGCGGGACCGGCAGCTCCCTGGACGAGGTTGAACACCCCGGGGGGCAGATCCGCGGCTTCAGCGATCTCGGCGAGGGCCTGGCCGACGGCCGGTGTCTTGTCACTGGGCTTGAAGACGATCGTGTTGCCCGCAAGCAGCGCCGGCACCACATGACCGTTTGGAAGGTGGGCCGGGAAGTTGAAGGGACCGAGCACCGCCATCACACCGTGAGGACGAAAGCTGCAGCGGCCGATGCGGGTGTCTCCCGCCGCGACGTCATAGCCCGCGATCCGTCCGCTGGAATGGGGCCCGAGCGTGATGTCGACCTTGGTGCCCACGAGGCCCGCCTCCGCGGCGGCCTCGGAGGCGATCTTGCCCGTCTCCAGTCCGATCAACCGGGCAAGGCGATCGACATGGTCGCGGGCGGCGACCTGCCAGCGACGGAGGGCCTCCACCCGTCCCTCGTGTCCCAGTCGTTGCCAGGCCGGGAACGCCGCGCGAGCGGCGGCGACCGCGTCCCCGACGTGCGACTCCACTGGATCCGCGGACCAGACCAACTCGTCCGGACTCGCTGGATTTCGGGACTGGATCTGGTTTCCGCCGGGAAGCGGTCGCCAGGTCCCACCGATGAAGTCCGCAGGCTCGCGATGCGTCAGCCCTCGTTGATGAGCGATGCCGGCGTTCATCACTTGCCACCCCCGGACTTCGCTCGCGGGATCCGGGTGGGCGTCAGCCCGACCTTGTCACCGACCTCGGCTCCGAGTGACTGCAACGCCTTGCGGGAGATCTGGATGCCGCCATCGACTTCGGCGTAGGGCACCTGGATCGCGCGGAAGGCGCCGGGGCCGTCGGGAAGCGAGGAACCCTCGATGCTCAGGATGCCGATGCGGCTCGACGCGACCCGACCGGTACCGACGACCGTGACCCGTGAAGTCGACTTGACCAGTGGAATCCGCTCGAGTTTCGCTTCGAGGTACGGCCCGCCGTCGAACGGATCGATGTGACCGTGATGCTCGAAGCCCTGTCGTTCGAGCATCGCCAAAGCCGGCTTGGCCTCGTCTCCCACTCGACCGATCAGGTTCCGGGCCTCGGGCGGCAGCAGGGAGGCGTAGATCGGTTCCCTCGGAAAGAGCGAGGTGATGAACTCCTTGGAGTGCTGGCAGAAGACGTCGGCCTCGAGATACGAAAGGTTGATGAACCGTCCGCCGAGGTAGTCCCAGAGCACGTTGCTGCTGTCGGGAGTCAGGGACCCCATCACCTCGGCGATGATTCGACGGTTGAACGTCCGCCGGTGGAGACCGAGGAAGTGGAATCGAATGGTCGAAAGGAATCCGCCGAGACGATCACGATGTCCGCGATACCCGGGGGCGAGAACCAGTCCCGCCAGCTCGGTCGGTCCGGATTCATCGATCCCGAGGGTCAGCACCTTGTGGGTCTGCCCCTGCTGGAGATCCTCGCTCCAGAAGGACTTCTTCGAGACCTCGAGGTAGACGTGCGGACTTCCCGGCGAGGACACGCAGCCGATGATCATGCTGGTCCCGATGATGTTCCCGGTCTCGGTGTCCTCCAGGACGAACATGTGCATTCGTTCCGAAGGATCCTCGAGACGACCGGCGAAACTCCTTCGACTTCGTTGGACCTTCGTCGCGATCGAATCGCGATCGGCGGGAAGGTTGAAGGAATGGACGAGTCGTGCAAGCTTCAGCACGGCGGGCACGTCCTCGGTCCGGATCTGTCGGATGATGAACATCGGGACTCTCTTGGGGTTCGGGTGCGGGGTTCGATCGCGCGCTGGCGTCGATGATCAGGCCGAGGCGTCGTGTGTCATGGCCATGGCTCGTTCGAGGATCTCGAACACGGGGCCGAAGTGCTCGGGTTCCATCACCCCGACCGGGGGAAGGAACCGGATGTGATGCGGACCGTGTCCGCACAGGAAGCTGATGACGCCTTCGTCGAAGAGATGGTTGAGGCAGGTCATGATCCGGGCTCGATCACCGCCGAACGGCGTGAGTCGACACATGCCGCCGGTTCCGCCGAACCATTCCTCGGAGGCCCTTCCGAACGGCATCGGCACCGGCGGGAACCACTCGGGATGCGAGGTCACCAGTGCCGACGAATGCTCGCGGAAGGCGGCGTGCAATCGAGCGATGCGACCGTCGGGACCGTAGTAACCGTCGTCACGGAGCCGCGACAGGGCCGCGTGTCCCACGTGGAATGCGCTCGCCGACCCGATGAAGGTGCCTGAAAGAAGACCGGGCCTGGGGGCGAAGTCCTCGGTATAGAGGATCGCACACGCCTGGCTCATCTTCCCGATCGCGACCACGTCGACGTACCGGCCGAGATCGAGGGTGTCGTACATGAACATCTCGGTGTTGCGGCCGAAGGTCTGGACCTCGTCGTCCCAGACCGGGATGCCCGCCTCCCGGCAACGTTCCATCAGTGGGACGAAGAACTCGCGAGGCGCGGTGCGGAAACCGCCCTCTCCCTGCACCAGCTCGAAGATGAAGCAGGAGTGCTGTCCCGGATAGCGGGCGATGACCTGGTCGAGATGCCAGAGCGCCATCTCGATCGATCGATCGCCGAGCGTCGGGTCGTAGAACGGCATGTAGTCGACCTGCGCGTTCAGGGGAATCCCCGACCGGCCTCCGGCGGAATCGCCGATCTGGGCCATGGTCGTGGTTCGGCCCATGAAGCAGTCCTGGAACGCGATGACCCGAGGAGCGCCTCCGGTCTTCTGCTGGCAGACCTTCAAGGCGTTCTCATTCGCCATCGCGCCCGAATTCGTGAGGAAGACGTGGCGAAGGCTCGAACCCTTCGATGCCTGTTCGACGAGGAGCTCACCGAACTCGATGCTCTTCTCGTTGAACTGGAGATTTCCCTCCATGACCACGTCGCAGAGCGCGGACTCCAGGGCGGCCCGCACCATTCCGGGGTCGGAGTGCCCGAACATGTGGACCCCGATGCCGTTGATCAGATCC
>CAJWFU010000149.1:0-6063 GCA_913031315.1 uncultured Phycisphaerae bacterium
GGTGTCCAGTGGCCGATCACCGAATCCATGACATCCCTCGACTGCGAGATCCATGGATTGGCGGGCGATCCCGCCCGAATGCCGGTGGAGCGACTGCGAGAACTTCGTCCCGACGCCAAAATCGAGATCTGCCCTGATACCGGCCATTACCCGCACCTCTTCGCCTCGGACCGAACCCGTGCGTGGCTGGCCGACGGCGCCTTGCGATCCACCGCGGTTTGAAGCCGACCGACGCCCCGCGGCGTTCACGTCTGATGGCTCGAGCGGGCTCGAAGGACGAGCACTGATGCGATGGCCAGGATCACGATCACCATGGTGATCAGAACCAGTCGTTCCAACCGGAACATCGCCCGGTCGACCACCTGATCCGTGCGGTCTCCAAGGTCTGAAATCCCACCGGACAGCTCGGTCTGAATGACCGCCTGGACATCAGCCATGACCGCCTGGCGCTCCAGCGCCACGGCCTCGGCCAGGAGTTTCACCGTCTCCAGTCGCTGGCGATCAACCTCTTCGAGGATGGCCTGCTGCATTCGTCCCAATCGTTCATCGACGCCGGAGATCGCCAACGCGGTCTCTTTCATGCCATCGCCGAGCCGGGAGAATCCGACCAGCGCGTTCACCACCAGCGATTCCCGCATGATCGAACGAATCGCCCGCTCCATCTGATGGCGAACATCCTGCGGAATGGCGGCGAGGGCCGTGTTCAGTCGGTTGTACATCGAATTCAGAGTGAAATCGACATCGGCCACCGCGATCATCGCACTGGTGATCTGCCGCGTCGCTTCCTCGGCCACCTCGGGTATCGGTGACGGACGAACGAGGTCGATCTCCTTGATGGGATTTGCCTCGACCCAGACCTGCGTCATCTCTGGATACACGCCTTCCTCGGCGAGGAATTCATCGACCGACAGCCGCAGAAGATCGTCAAGATCACCGACCAGAGTCTCGATGGCGGGGAGCGCCGGCCCCAGGGCGACCTTGGCCTTCCGTGTGCGGATGAATCCCTCCACCTGCTCAAGAAACACCAGGGAATCGAATGCCGCCCCCACGGGCTGGAGACGCCACCCGGAATGCCGGATGCCTTCGAGCAGCCCGTCACCAAACGACTGCACGGACCGGATCACTTCACCGTCGGATTGAGACTCGACGATCCGGCGAATACGGGACTGGATCATCGACTCCGCCGAAATCGCGAATTCAGACATCAGCATCTGAGCGACCTCGGGCGAAAGATCATTCCGAATCGCCTCGAACTTCGCGTAGTCGTCCAGTTTTCCGGTCCGGCCGGAACAGCCGGCCATTCCAGTGAACAGCCAGCAGCAGATCCCCAAAAGGAACACCGGAAAGTGAAATCTTCGATTTAGCGACGATGTCATCAGCAAGCTCCGCAGAAGTCCGGACTCTTCCAGCGTACAATTACTCCCTGATCTACGAACAGGGCGTAGCTCAGCTTGGTAGAGCGGCGGCTTTGGGAGTCGCAGGTCGCAGGTTCGAATCCTGTCGCCCTGATTCCGCCTCGCAGGTCCCCGACGGGCCTGCGAGGCGGTCTTGTTTCAGCCCCGATCCAGTTCGGCGTGGTCTCCGCCTCCCAGACTGACCAACACATTGGCCACCAGCGCCGCAACGAAGGCGACTGGCAGGTTGTAGATGTCGACTCCGGTGATGTTCGGGTCGTAGAAGTGATTCCATCCCAAGGCGAAGATCGCCCCCACCATGATCCCGGCGATGGCACCGGCCCGCGTCGCTCTGCGCCAATAGAGCGCCAGCAGGATCTGTGGACCGAACCCCGCCCCCAGGATCGCCCAGCCATAGGTCAGGACGAACGAGAAGACCTGAAGATCGGGGTCGAGCACCAGGCCGATGGCTCCGATTCCCAACACCAGCACCGTGATTCGATTGACCAGCATGGACGCCCCACGCCCGAACAAGCGGGCGTAGATGTCATTGGCCGCCGCGCTCGCGGCGACGATGAGCTGGCTGTCCGCGGTGGAACAGATCGCCGCCAGCACCGCCGCGAGCACCACGCCCGAAAGCATTCCGGGCAGCATGGCGTTCGCCGAGAGGACCAGCGCGCTCTCTCCTGCGTCCGATGCCCCGGCGGCCAGTTCCGCGGCGAGCGGCGACGTCCACACCGCCTCGGTCGCGGTGTACGCACGAGCAAGCAATCCGAGCGTCACCGCTCCCGTCAGAACCATCGCGCCCCAGACGAAGGCGATGACCGCACCCGCCACCGCGTCTCGCTGGCTTCGAAGAGCGAGGAACCTGACCAGAACATGGGGCTGACCCGGATATCCGAAGTTGATCCCGAGGGCGCCGGAACCCAGAAGGAAACCGACCATCGCCATTCCCGTCTTCTCCGGCCAGAAGACGAGCATCGAACCACCTTCGACCGTCGCCAGGGATTCTTCGATGAAACTCCAACCGCCGGCATCGACGAGCATCCAGATCGGGAATGCGACGAGGGCGACCACCATGACGATCGCTTGCAGAAAGTCCGTCCAGCACGCCGCCCGGAAGCCACCGATCACCGTGTAAAGGAGCACGATCACCGCACCGATTCCCACGCCCTGCAGATAGTGCAGGCCGAATGCCGCCTCGAACGCCTTTCCTGCAGCGGCGAACTGGGCTGCGACGTACATCCACATGGCCACCAGAATCACCAGCACGGAGAGAATCCGGACGATGGGAAGTCGTCCTCCACGGCCATCGACCGATTCTCCGAAACGAAACGACAGGTAGTCGGGAATCGTGATCGCACCGAGGCGTTCACTTTCCGTTCGCAGACGTCCGGCCAACACCGTCCAATTGAAGAGGTAGCCCAGCAGCACGCCGGGAAGGACCCAATACGCGCTGACGCCGCTGGTGAAGGCCCAACCCACCAGTCCAAGGGTGAGCCAGCCTGATTCGCTCGAGGCACTGGCCGACAATGCGGCCACCCACGGGCCCAGGGTCCGACCCCCGAGGAAGTAACTCTCGGTGTCCTTTCCCGCGCCCCGCCCGGCGAAGATCCCCACCGCGACGATGAACAGGGTGTAGACCGCGAAACTGATGGTGAACACAGTCATGTTTTCAGTTCTCCTCGATGCGCCGGGCTTCCGACGATTCGGAGACCAGGATCAGTTCCGACCGTTGATTCTCGAACTCCACCACGATCGGGCCCGCCACGCCGTCCCGGCCGGTGAAACCAGACGGTGGGCGCAGTTCGACCCGCGCTCGTTTCGTACTGAAAAGCGAGACCTCGATCCGGTCCGAATTCCATTTCAACCGCTCGATGCGGATGTCTCCACGAACGCGAAGTCCGGACACCTCGCCCCGCGGCCACGCGTCCGGCAATGCGGGCAGAATTTCGATCACGAACCGGGGTGGCCGGCCGGGCGAGAATGCGTCGTCTTCGGAGACATGCGACTGCACCAGCATCTCGGCCAGACCCGCCGCACCGCCGAAATTTCCGTCGATCTGAAATGGCGGATGGTTGTCGAAGAGATTCGGCAGCGTGCTCTTGATCAGCAGAAGACGAAGGTTGTTGTAGGCGGCACCGGAATCGTGGAGCCGGGCGAAGAAGTTGACCAACCAGGCTCGACTCCAACCGGTGTGCCCACCACCATTGGCAAGACGATGCTCGAGCGTTCGCCGCGCTGCTTCCATCAGTTCGGGAGTTCGCTCGAAGTCGAACTGGGCTCCGGGATGCAGACCGTAGAGATGGGAGATGTGCCGGTGTCCCGGTTCGGCCTCCCGAAACGGCCGTGACCATTCCATCAGTCGGCCGTCGGCTCCGACCGTCGGCATCGCCAGTCGGTTTCTCGCCGCCCGCGCTTCCTTCACCACTGGGTCGTTCGTCCTCTCCAGCACGGTGGCGGCATCCATGAGATTCGTGAAGACATCCCAGACGATCTCCTGATCCATCGCATTTCCCATGCCGATGTCGGCCCGTTGCCCATCCTCGGTGATGAAGGTGTTCTCGGGTGAACTGCTTGGTCCCGCGACGAGCCGACCGGTCTTCGGATCCTCGCAGAGGTAGTCGAGATAGAACTCACTGGCCCCTCGCAACAACGGCCAGGCTCGGTCGCGAAGAAATGCTTCGTCGCCGGAATGCAGGTAGTGCTCCCATGGGTGACGCGTCATCCAGCCGCCACCGTGTGGCCACATGCCCCAGACCGTTCGTCCGATCGGCACGGTGAACGCCCAGGCGTCGGACGTGTGATGCGCCATCCATCCACCGGCACCATAGAGCCGTTTCGCGGTCTCTTTTCCCCGCTCGGCCAGTCGGTCGGTGAAATCGAACACCGGTTCGTGGAATTCAGCGAGCCCGAGGATTTCCGCCGGCCAGTAGTTCATCTGCAGGTTGATGTTGACGTGGTAGTCGGCGTTCCACGGTGCTTCGAGGTGCTCGTTCCAGAGCCCCTGGAGGTTGGCGGGCAGGGTGCCGGGTCGACTGCACGAGACCAGCAGGTATCGCGCGAACTGGAAGTACAGGGAAAAGAGCGACGGATCCTCGCGACCGGCACGAAGTTCCTCGAGTCTCACGTCCGTCGGCTGATTCGATCGAGTGGTCTCACCGAGATCGAGTTCCACCCTTGCCATGACCGGGGTGAAGGAGGCGAGGTGCCGTTCGAGCAGCTCATCGAAACCACGATCGAGGGCGGATCGGACCACGGACCGGACTTCGGCTTCAGGATCTTCGACTCCGTGACCGGGCATGTCCGTCGCGCCCGCGATCGCGACCGTGTAGGAGCGGACCGGCCGGGCGAGGTCGGACTCGGTGATGACCCCGCCGATCTTCGCGCCATCCGGCGTCCTGACCCGGACGGAGCTCCCCGGCTTGGCTTCGATCGCATCGCCACGAAGCGAAGCAACCGCCGCATACTTGACTCCGGGGTGGTCTCCGTTCACGGCCTGACCGAGCAGGACGATCGTCTCGTCGACGATGGATCCGCTGTCGTTGGAAGAAACCTTCATCTCACCTCCCGACAACGATGGTCGTCCCGCCGCCATCGAGGCCAGCATTTCATGGGGCGACTCGATCTCCCAGTGAACGACGATCACGTCGTCAGGTTCGCTCGCGAACATCCGACAACGGAACAGCCGGCCTTTCACACGAAAGGTGGTGTCGGCGATCCCGGTTGCGAGGTCGAGGGACCGACGGTAGTCGGTGATGCTTGCCTGGTCCTCGATCCAGCGGGTCCCGACGGTGAACAGCGTCTGATGACTTCGGGTCAGTCGTTCGCTCATGAACTCGCGTTGCATGATCTCCTGCGCCCCGGTCACGTCGCCGTCGAACCAGAGACGCCGGGCTTCTTCGAGGGATCCTTCGGGCGGTTCGCGATGTCGATCGATCGGTGATCCGGCCCAGAGCGAATCCACGTTGACCTGGATCGTGCCTGCAGGATCACCGTAGGCCATGCCTCCGAGACGGCCGTTGCCGATGGGGAGGGCCTCGGTCCAGGTCTCGGCGGGTTGTCGGTACCACAGCACGTTTCCGGCAGGTCCGGCGGCTGAACTGGCCGTGACCCAACCCGCCAGACGGCCTCCCGCCACCTGCACGCCCGCCTTCCGAGCGGCGAACTGGTTCTCGATCGCAACGTCGATTCGACCCGTGAGCTCCCCGGGGTCGTCACCCGGTACGAACCACCAGATGCCCCGAAGATCGAGGCCTCCCGCCGAACCGGTGAGCCGCGGCTCGCCGCCCCAGAGACCACCATTGCCTCCGGAGTCATGGACCCGGACCGCAAGCAATGTGTTTGCACCCGGCGTGACCAGTCGAGCGGGCACGGTGTACTGGCGTTGAACCTGCCAGGCGCTTCGAGCGGCCGGAGGCATGGTCCCAGTGCCGCCGATCCGCGTTCCATCGATGAAGACCTCGTCGGCGTCGTCGATGAAGCCGAGATCAAGGCTCAAGTCCTCCACCGGCCAGTCCGTTGGAATCACGATCGGCAACAGGTACCAGGCGAATCCGTCGTACGTGCCGAGGCCCTCGGGATCGACCTCGTTCCACGCGGCAGGCACCGGTATTCCCCGCGCGGACGGCGTCGACTGGGCGGAAGTCTGATTCGTGGTCAACCAGAT
>CAJWFU010000150.1:0-6041 GCA_913031315.1 uncultured Phycisphaerae bacterium
AGGAACTCCGCGAGCATCGCCCAGGTCCCCCCGTACAGGGTGTCGCTGGCCACCACGTGATCACCCTGATCCAGAAGTCCGAGCAGGGCGCCCGAGATCGCCCCGAGCCCGCTGGCGGCGCAGTAACCGGCCTCTCCGCCTTCCATCGCGGCGAGTTGCCGGCCAAGAACGAACACCGTGGGATTGAAGTGTCGGCCGTAGAGGAAGCAACCGCCGTCATCCGGGCCCAGACGACCCTGAAAGATGTCGGGCATGGTCCCCGCCTCGAGCACGGTGAAAGTGGTCGAAGCTTCGATCGACATGTTCACCCCACCGTGTTCACCGAACTCGTGCCGGAGGTCGGCCAGACGTTCGACGGGGTCACCGGCGGGTCGAGACTGATTGGAATCGGACACGATTTGGTTCCTTCAACGACAGTGAAAACGTGATGGATCCGCCGACGGGAGAATCAATCCCGTGGCGTGCGGACTTGGATCGCCCGCAGGAGTTCCGGAAGATCAAACGGCTTGGAAAGCACCTGGTCCTCGCCGAAGCCTTCGCGGGATCCGACATCGTAGGCCGTGACCATCACCACTCGGAGCCAGGGCTGCCGAGTCCGCATGACCTGAGCCAGTTCCCGCCCGTTCATCGCCTCCATGACGAGGGCGCTGATCAGGACGTCGAAAGGCTGGAGACTTCGATCGGCGAGGGAGATCGCCTCTTCCGCCGATGACGATTCTTCAACCTGCCAGCCTGCGGCTCGCAGGAGTTCGGCGGTCGCGTTCCTCGCGACCGCGTCGGTCTCGACGTAGAGGATCCGCCGACCCTGCCCCTGGTGCTCGGCGTCGGAGGCGGCCAACGGCAGAGTCTCCATGGAGCCCGCCGGGAGATGAAGACGAAAGCAGGTGCCATGCCCCGGCTGTGAGTCCACTTCCATCGCTCCACCCGACCGCTCGATGATCCACCAGACGGTGGAAAGCCCGAGGCCGGTTCCCTCACCCAGATCCTTGGTCGTGAAGAAGGGCTCGAAGATCCGATCGCGGACTTCGGCGTTCATTCCATGACCTTCATCCCGCACCTCGAACACCACCCATGCTCCGGGCTGACGCTCCATCCCCATCATGCTGCGAGGCTGATCATCCTGCTCGTATCGGGCATGCAGCACGATCACCGATCCCGGCTTGCTCGCATCCCGTGCATTCACCACGAGGTTCACCAATGCCTGTTGAAAGGCCGCGGGATCGGTCCGAACCTGGCTCACTTCCGGATCACACTTGAATTGAAGCGTGAATTCAACCCCGATGAGGGGTTCGAGCATCGCCGCGGTTTCATCGAGAATGACCTGCACCGGGGATTCCTGAATCTCGATTCGTTTCCGACGGGCGAAGGTCAGCAATCGGCCGGTGATGTCGGTGGCTCGACGAGTCGCATCGGAAATGAGCCCCAGATGACGATGGGCGTCATCGAGATCTTCGGACATTCGACCCAGCGACGCATGACCGGAGATGGCGGTCAGCGCGTTGTTGAAGTCGTGGGCCACCCCACCAGCGAGGCGGCCGAGCGCTTCCATCTTCTGAGACTGCTGCAGACGGGCCTCGAGTGCCTCTCGCTTCTCCAGTTCGGCCTCCAGATCGCGACTCCGATCACGAAGGCTGTCCGCCAACCGCTTGAGATCCCGGTTCACGGATTCTCGCAACTGGAGGTTCACCAGCATGTCGGACAGTCCTGAATGCGGCGGAAAGTCGTTCAAGTCGAGATTCAGTGACTCCAGGGAACCGATGTCGGTCAGCCAGGGATGCCCGAAGAATCGAATCATTTCATCGCTGTCGACATCGACCATGAATTCGCCGCGGAGACGTATCCCACGAAGAAAGGGAAGCACCACGACATTGACCTCGCCGTCGGTCCGGGCAAGGCTTGCGAAGTCTCGAATGCGATGCGGCCCCTCGATCGCTTCGAGGTCGAAGAATCGGCAGGAATCGATTTCGTCGCCCGCGAACGCCCGGAATCGAGGGCCGGCATCAACGAAGCGACCAGGCGCATCGAGGGCAAAGTGAAACGGGAAGACCCGATCCAGCAGGGAACGACGATTCTCGGAACCCTTCAAGATCGCTGCACGCCCTGACCGCGAGAGACGTACCGAACGCGGAACGCATCGTGCTCGTCGCCGTCCGTGTTCATCGGAAGATGTTCGACCTCCACCACGTCACCGAATCGATCGGCGAGGCCCTTCACCAACCCGATGACCAGCGGTGCCAGCCCGGGGCGGTGACTGTAGTAGTGCAGAACCAGTCCGGCTTCGTCGGAGTCCGACACCCGGAATCGAGGCGGTTTGAGATCGGGGAACGCCAGTTTGACCCGGGCGTGCATCTGATCGAGGTTGGCCAGAAACTCGGGCAGCGAGGAACCGGCGGAATCCAGAAGGTGCCCGTAGCCCTCCACTCCGGTGTAACGGACCCAGTAGCCACCGAATCCTTCGAGAATCGCGTCGGCACCGAGTCCGAGTTCTTCCGAGGCCGCCCCCACGAGGTCGTAGGTCAGTGAATCGTCGTAATTCGTCATCGAGACGAAGTCGTCATCCTCGATCTCCGCCCGCCGGCGAATTCGATCCCACGCTTCCTGGCCGAACTGCTCAACCACCAGTCCTCGAATCGCCTTGTTGATCAATCCGTACATGGGGCCTCCGAGGCTGAGAATACCTGATCGCTTTCAGATCAGAAAAATCCGGCCTTCCGCTCCTACATCGGTCGTCTGCTAGGCTTTCGGGGTTTTTCAGATCCACTTTGACGGAGTTTTCGCGCATGTATCGATGTCTGCCATCAGTCCTTTCCGCGGCGGTCGCCCTGAGTGCCGGCTTGTTGATGGGACTTTCAGGTTGCGGCTCCGTGCCCACGACGTCCGAGGGCATGGAAGCGAAGCGAGCCGAGGTCGTCCCCGTCGCCCGACAGACGCTCGAGACCATGAAGGGACAGGACCCCTCCATCGCCGATGCGATGGAAGGCGCGTACGGATTCGTCGTGTTTCCGACCGTGGCCAGTGGTGCATTGATCCTCGGCGGCGAGGGCGGAGACGGCGTCGTGTTCGAAGGGCAGGATCCCTGGGGACTCGCCAAGGTCGCGAAGGGCTCCATTGGTGCCCAGATCGGCGGCGAGGCCTACTCGGAACTGGTGATCTTGAAGACCGAAGCGGCCTTCAAGAAGTTCACCAACGGAACCTTCGGCTTCTCGGCCGAGGTGACCGCCACCGCAGTCAAGGCCGGGGCCGCCAAGGCCGCTCCCGTGGCCAACGGCATGATCGTGCTGGTCGCCACCAAGGGCGGCCTCATGGCCAGCGCCGCCGTGGGTGGCCAGAACTTCACCTGTTACCCGTTCGACCTCGCGCCATGATCCACCCCGCTCCGATCCGCCTGGAGAGCATCGCCTGATGGATTCGAGCGAGAGCTGGAGATTCCTCGGCGAACTTCTCCTCCTTCTTGGAGGAGCAGTCGCCGCCGGCGCCGCACTCGAGGCGATCGGCGTGAGCGCGGTCATCGGTTACCTCCTCGCCGGCGTGATCCTCGGACCGGGCCTGACCGGATTCGTCTCCGACGTCCAGCCCTTCGAACTCGTCGCCGAACTCGGTGTCTCCCTCCTTCTCTTCTCCATCGGACTGGAGATGACTCCGGCGAAGCTTCGCGGCTTCGGATTCCGAGGGGCGCTGGTCGGTCTGATGCAGGTGACGCTGACCCTGGTCGCCGCAGCGCTCGCCGCGAGCGTTTTCGGCTTCAGGGTGGGCGAGTCATTGGTCATCGGCTGCATGGTGGCGATGAGTTCCACCGCCGTGGTGGTCCGGCTGATGGTGGATCGAGGGGAAATCGATGCCCCGCGAGGTCGCGAAGCACTTTCAGTGCTTCTCGCTCAGGATGTCGCCGTCGTCCCCATGCTGATCATGGTCGGAATTCTGGGATCCATCGGCAGCACCGAGGGCAGCAACGCCCAGATCGCGGCCGAGGCCACCGAGCAGCTTGCCGGTGCGGCTCTCGGGCTGCTGCTGGTGATCATCGCGCTCTCGGTGTTCGGAATCTTCGTGATGCCTCGGATCCTCGGGGCATCGGTCTTCCGAAAGAACCGTGACTTTGCGATCGTGATCGCCATCATCACCTGCATGGCCGCGGCCTGGGCCAGTCATTCACTCGGACTTTCTCCGGCACTGGGCGCCTTCGTCGCCGGACTCGTTCTGGCCCGGGTGTCCTTCGCCCGCCAGATTCGCGCCGATACCGGGGCCCTCCGCGCCGTCTTCCTCACCCTCTTCTTCGCTTCCATCGGCTTGCTGGCCCAGGTGGGCGATCTGATGCAACCCAAGATCCTCGCCATGGTCGGCGGAATCCTGGTCATCGGCCTCACGTTGAAGATCGCGATGACCTGGTTCGCCATCCGGATGACCGGCGGCAATCGAGTCGTCGGCATCAGTGCCGCCCTGTGCCTCGCCCAGTTCGGCGAATTCAGTTTCGTGGTCGGAAGCGAAGCCCGTGCGAGCGGTGTTCTGGACGAGACGCTTTTTCAGGCCGCGATCGGCGCCTCCCTTCTGAGCCTGCTCGCCACGCCGCTCCTCGTCGCCAAGGCCAAGCCAATCGCCCTGGCCATCGACCGCGGACTGGTGCGACTGGGAATCTGGCGAAACATCCCGCACATCGAGGACGAACGAGCCTCCGACATGGTCGGACACGTCGTGGTGATCGGTTTCGGCCCCGCAGGCGAGGAGTCCGCCCGAACCATTCGGCTCGCGGGCATGGAACCCTACGTCCTCGAGATGAACTCCTCCACCGTCGCCCGGATCCGGGCCGATGGAATGATGGCGGAAATCGGCGATGGATCCAACCGGGAGATCCTCGAGCACATGCATGCGTCGGACGCCGCCGCCTTCGTGGTGACCATTCCAGATCCCGAGGCGGCCATCGCCGCGGTTCATCAGATCCGAACCCTCAACGCCGACGCGATGGTCGTCGTTCGAGGTCGTTACTCCCGGAGACTCCCGGAGATCACCGCCGCCGGTGCCGATCACGTGCTGGACGAGGAATCGACGGTCGGCACCCTTCTCGGCGCGACGGTGGTCGCCCGAGGCACCGGCGTGGTCGAAGACCGCACCGAAGCCTGGCCTCGTCCCCTGGGTCGGGAGACGGGAACGGAGAACGCGGACGATTGACGCGGCGGCTCAGCCCCCCAGCGACTTCCAGAGGGTGGACGCGCCGGCCGGGATGTCGATGTCACGGTCATCGAGAATTCGACGGGGGGTGATGTCCTTGCCATAGGCCGCACGCATCATCGCGCCGTCGACGCTCACTCCAAAGCCGCCGATGACGGCCCCCCCATAAAGACCACCGGTCGACGAGATCACCTCGACCCGCGGCCGATCAAGCGGATCGCCCGCGGCCCCGGTCGCGGTCCACGCGGTACCCGAGGCTTCGGCGAGGAACTGGGTGCCCTCGAAGACGAAGTCCTCGAAGGACGCGGAGTCTCGGAACACCATGATCATGCTGCCGCTCTGACCGCCGATCTGAAGACCGATGCTGCCCGAGACCAGATCGAGCGGAAGCGGCGGTGACCAGCGATCATCGAGCCGACGAATCGCGACGCCATGGCCGATCGTGAGTCCGATCCCCAGCCCGCCACGACCGATCTCCAGAATCACCACCCCGGCGGCACCGTTGAAGGTCGAATCCCGGATTTCACCATCGAGGCGGAACTCGTCAAGGACGCGAGCATCCTGGACGCTCTGATGCGCCAGGCTCTGAGGCTTGGCACAACCTCCCAGGACGACCGAGATCACGAGCAACACGGAAGAACACATCAGTGGAAGGCAACGCTGCATGAAGCACGTCTCCGAAGGGAAGTCGCACCCGGTCCGACTCGATCGGGGCGTCAAGAGCATACGGCTCAACCGGTGGGTACGTCTTCCACCCACCAGGCACTCGCTTCCCGCGAGGAATGAAAACCCGGGTCGCGTCATGACGACGCGACCCGGGTTCTTGAAGATCGATTCGATCCGTCCGCCTCTCGGCGGCCGGCCTGATCGAGGCCGACGTC
>CAJWFU010000151.1:0-6034 GCA_913031315.1 uncultured Phycisphaerae bacterium
CGGCGCCGGTCAGTTCGCCGGTCGCCCGGGGCGGGGTCCACCAGGCCCTGGTTTCCACCCGAGGTCGCCGACCGTCGAGGTCGATGCGAACCAGATGCCCCGGCCGTACGGTCCGGACATCCCGCACCAACGTGCGCTCACCCATCGTGATTCGAATGGTGGCGAGATAAGTGGCCACGGTTTCCGGGTCCACTCGGGCGGCCGGGCCGAGTTGAGCGAGAATCGGCCCGAGTTCGCTGGAAAAGACCACGCGTGACGATGAATCGATGGTGTGCAGGAGTGGCACCACGCCGAGGGGGTCCCGCGCGAGGCAAAGTCGCCTGGTCGCCGGCCGGTACCACGCCACCGCGAACATCCCGCGAAACCGATCCAGCGCTGATTCGCCCCAAAGGGCGAGGGCCACCGCGGCGGTCTCGGCGTCGCAGGTCGTCCGAAAGACCGCACCCTCCGCTTCGAGTTCCCGGCGCAGCTCCTGGTGCCCGAGCAACTCGCCGTTGAAGACGACGACGCAGGGATCGACGGTGTCGGCTCCGATCACGAACGGCTCGTGTCCACCGGCGGGATCCATGATCGCCAGTCGCCGATGGCCGATCATCGCGTGCCGGTCCGACCAGACGCCAGAGTCGTCGGGGCCACGATGAGCCAGAAGGTCTCGCCGGGCCACGAAGATCGACTCGTCGATCACGAGTCCGCCGTCACCGGAAGAGAGAATGCCGAAGAGACCGCACATGCGAAGTCGATCCGATCACTTGGTTCCAGCGGGTCCGCCGTGCTCGAAATACTTCTGCGTGAGCGCGGCCTCGAGATCGACCTCGCAGATGTTGGCGAGGGTGGTGAGCCAGGCGAGAACGTCGGCGAATTCCTCGCGGAGATTCACCTCGTCTCCGTCTCCTCGCTCTCGATGCCCCAGAGCCTGGGCGAGCTCTCCGACCTCTTCGGTGAACCACAGGAAGGTTCCCGGGACCCCTCGCTCGGCATCGGTCTCGTAGTAACGATCTCGGATGTGCTGCTGGAACTGGGCGAGTCTCATGATGTGCTCCCGATTGGGCTGGGCCGGGGTTTTCTGGTCGGCCCGAAGGCTCGGACCACCGCTTTCACCCTGTGGATGAACCGGCGGTTTCAGACGCTTCAGCGCTGCTCCGCGTAGTCTCTCCGGTGTGGAGCCTCTCTGCAGCGACCCGGAAATCCCCGACCGGTCATCCCCAGACTCATGAGCGATTCTTCCTCCCATACCGACGAGACCCCCCCGCTGCCCTTCGCGGCGTTCGATCCGACCCACCCCGAAGACGCCGATGAATCGTCGACCGAGGAACCGGAATCGGCTCCGAAATCCGAGTCCTCGTCCCGCACGGAAATCAAGGGTTCACTGAACCGAATCGTCACCCGCCTCGATGGCCATCGGCCACCAAAGTGGGCCATGAACTGGAGACCGATCGGCGAAGAGGACGACACTGCAGAAACGCCAGGGGATCATCATCCTGCGCGAATCGCAGCCACGGAGGCGCCCATGTCCCATGAATCTCCGAACCAGCCCGAGATCTCAGACTCCTCCGAAGAGTCCGAAATGCCGAGGCAATCTCCCACGCTCACGAACGAGTCCCCTCGTACGGACGAAGCGGAGCCGGTGAACAAGACCAGCCGCACCTGGGTCCCGAGTTCAGCCTCGGCGGATCGGCCCGGCGGTCGTCCGGTCGAAAACCCTCATCCGTCGCCTCCGCGGGCCGACGCCACCGGCCGAGTCGTGGAACCGCCGACCGGCTCGCCCGGCGTGAACGAACGATCCGGCCGAACGGGCTGGATGGTCGCCACCGCCGTGGTCGTCGCCTGGTTGGTGGCCGACTTCTGGCCGGAATCCGACCCGCCTCAGGGCCCGGCTGGAGCATCCCTCCCAGCCATCCCCACGGAAATCCTCGCTCGCCCCGCGGTGATGGATCCAGATCCAGAACTTCTCCTGCTCCGAGAAGAGATCTCCATCCTGCAAGACGAGCGTGCGTCCATGAACGCCGAACTTGACGCGGCTGGAATTCTCATGGTGGATCACCAGCGACTCACCAACGAGAACTCTCGGTCGACCCGCCGATGGCGGACGGCCCTCGAGCAACTGGAGTTTCTCGACGAGGCGCTGGAGTCCGCAACGCTCGAGCGCGCCAGAATGGCGGCCGAACTGGCTCTGGTTCAGAGAATGCTCGACGAAGCTCGCGGCAACGACTAGTATTCGCGACCATCCGCGGGGGGACGACCGCCCTCCCGCGGGTGGATTGCCTGGTCCATGTAGCTCAATTGGATAGAGCACTGCCCTCCGAAGGCAGGGGTTGGAGGTTCGAGTCCTCCCATGGACGCTTCAAGCAGCGGCCGTTCCGAAATGGATGGCCGCTGTTTCTGCGCGATGGCCGACACCCGAGACGCCCGTGCCCCGCAGTCGATGAACGACTGTCTGGCCGGTCTGGGATTCCAGTCCAAGGCTCGTACTGAACGATTCCGACCGTCGGAACTTCAGCCACACCAGGGACGCCCCCGGACATGTCGCCATGACCCCGAATGGAACCGGGCCGAATTCAGTCCGTCCACTCCGACAGCATCATCCCAGCCTCGACCTCGTCGACCAGGTCGTTCCGGTGAGACCCGCCGAGCCGCCGGCATCACCGAGAGCGGCGAGACTGATCGTGGCGCGATGGATCTCGCCGGTCCAGTCATCCGGATCCTGAAGCTGGTCGACCATCGAGAAGGTGCGGCCACCCACGGGATCCCCGGTGCGATCGAAGTCGTCCCGCCATCGATCGCGCACCAAACCGTCGACACCACGGTGCTTCCAAAGCGGCGGCCAGGATGGAAGCCGACTCGGTACCGACTTCCGCTTCGCTCCGGCAATCACTCATGCCAGCAACCTTGGCGATGAAGCTCACGCCATCGACGCCCAGCGTCGACCGGAAGCGGAGCCGACATTTGTCTCTCGCTTCGATGACGAAGGGATGCGAACCCGCCCTTGGAAGCAGCGTGATCTCGGATCTCATTGTCGGCGGTGTCGCGACGCGTACCGGGCCTCGGCCGGCCGAGCACCGATGCCCCGCGACGGCCAGCAGGTTTCCGCGATCACCGAACGACGGGATGAATGCGGGCTATCCGGTCACCTCGTGATGAAAATGGAATCCGGAGTCTCGCTTCGACGACGTCCCAAGCGAACGTTTATATGAAAAGTCCGCTTACGAACGCGAAATCACTGACATCGGACACCTTTGTCCATCATTAGAAGCCTCTCAAAAACCGGGAACAAACAGCATTTCCGTTCGTCATTACTTGAGTTCGAACGTGGTTTTAGGACCGCGTGACTCACCCTCACAACGCAGGAGATGCAGAACCATGATCACCCTCAGCCATGCCTCGATCGCCCTGGCCATCGCGAGCACGCCAGTGTTTGCCGCGACCTCCGACGGACCCGGGATCAGACCCGCAGCCGCGCCGGAGATCCGTGATGTCAAAGACGTGGCGGACGAAGGCGTCCGCGGTTCGATCATCACCGACGAGAACTGGGGCCAGCATGAAATCGTCCCCAACCGGGTGTTCGTTCGGTTCCGCGAGGCGATCGATGCGGGAGGTCGGATCGGACTCCTCGAAGAGATGGAGGCTTCGGTCTCAAGCTCCTACGAGCGAATGATGCCGAGGACGTATTGCCTCACCATCAACGGCAAGGTCTCGGACTTCCTCGATCAGTACCGCTTCCGCGGTGACATCCTCGAGTACATCGAGCCGGTCTACGTGATGGAGTTCTTCGACACCACTCCGAACGACACCTACTGGAACAATCTCTACGGGATGTCGAAGATCAACGCGCCCGCAGCCTGGGACGATCATGTCGGCGAGCAGGACTTCGCGATCGCGATCATCGACTCCGGAACGGATCCCACCCACTCCGATCTGGCTGACAATCTCTGGTCGAATCCCGGCGAGATCTCCGGCAACGGGATCGATGACGATGGCAACGGCCTCGTCGACGACACCTTTGGCTGGGACTTCTACGACAACGATGCGAATCCCGCGGACCAGAATGGCCACGGCACGCACACCGCCGGCACCGTCGGTGCCCGTGGCAACAACAACCTCGGAGTGGTTGGCGTCAACTGGCAGTGCAGCCTGATGGTCTTCCGGGTCGGAAACCAGTCGCTGTCCACCCAAGCCATCCTCGACTCCCTTCAGGCCTCCTGCATCAACGGGGCCAAGGTCTCCAACAACAGTTACGGCGGAGGCGGATTCAGCTCGACCTTCTCCAACCTGATCCAGTCCGCCGGCAACAATTACGAGCACATCTTCTGTGCCGCGGCCGGCAACGGTGGAACCAGCAGCGCGAGCTACCCCGCCCTCTACTCCCACTACAACATCATCTCGGTGGCGGCGACCGATTCCAACGATTCGCTCGCCTCTTTCAGCCAGTACGGCACCGGCGTCGACATCGCGGCCCCGGGAGTCGGAATTCTGAGCACCACGCCCAACAACGGCTACTCGAACTTCAACGGCACGTCGATGGCCACGCCGCACGTGGCAGGTGGCGTCGCCCTGGTCTACAGCGTGCTCGGTGACGTGGACTACGAAGACGTCGTCGACATCATCTACGCCAGCGCCCGACCGGTGTCCGGTCTTTCAGGCCTCGTCGGAACCGGCGGCGTGCTCGATGTGGAAGCGGCGCTCGAACAGTCCTTCCTCGGACCCCAGATCGCCCTGACTGGAGCGTTGCCGAACTACGTGCCGGCCGGCGAGGAACTGACCCTCTCGGTCACCATCGATCCTCGCGAGGACGTCCTGGTCGACGGCTCGTCCACCCTGGAGATCGACTTCGGCAGCGGCCTCTTCCAATCGCTTCCGCTGACCCAGGTCAGCTCGGACCGATTCGAAGCAACGCTCCCCCCCGCCGAGTGCGACTGGAATCCGCGGTTCTACTTCACGATCCAAGGTGAAACCGCCGGGGTCATCAACCTTCCTTCCGGTGGTACGAGCGATCCGCTCTTCGTGGCCGTCGGCGAGGAAGTCGTCGTGATCGAAGACGACGCGAACTCGAACGCCGGCTGGACCATCGGACTGCCCTCCGACACCGCCACCACCGGCCTCTGGACCAGAGGCAACCCCAACGGGACGGATGCCCAGCCCGAGAACGCCGCCAGCGGAGCGGCCTGCTTCTTCACCGGACAGGGCTCAGTCGGGGGAAGCCTCGGCGAGAACGACATCGACGGTGGCATCACCACCCTGATTTCGCCCTCGTTCGACGGAGCCGCGGTCAATGGATCCGTCATCAGCTACCGCCGCTGGTACTCGAACGACACCGGGGCCGCCCCGGAAAGCGACACCCTGGTGATCGACATCTCCAATGACGGCGGATCGAGTTGGCAGACGGTCGAGAACGTGACCGAAAATGCGGGTGCCTGGGTGACCAAGACGTTCAACATCGGGTCACTGATCACTCCGTCGTCCGACATGCGGATCCGATTCATCGCCGGTGATCTGGGTGAAGGCTCCGTGGTCGAAGCCGCGATCGATCTCCTCACGGTGGGTGGCGTGCTCTGCGAAGACACCACTCCCTGCCCCGGAGACCTGACCGGCGACGGCGCCGTCGGTGGAGATGACCTGGGACTGCTGCTTGCGGTCTTTGGAACCTCCGATCCGGACGCCGACCTCGATGGTGACGGCAACGTCGGTGGCGGCGACCTCGGACTGATCCTGTCCGCCTGGGGCGGCTGCCCCTGAGCCCTCGAACTCACACCGTTTCATCTTCGACGCCCTCGGCCTGTGCCGAGGGCGTCGTCTTTGATGGTGCACACGTATGCCGATGACCGCGGCCCGCCCTCCGGCCGAGTGACCTCGACCGAAGAGTGTTCCGAGCCGCAAGATCGGCTCGGAGATCCCGTCGCCGCCGACCACGCTACAAGTGGCGTCCGCTTCACATGAAGCGGACGCCGTTCTCTTCGCCGACCTAGACCGGACACGATCTCTTGATCCGCCGAAGACGTCGACGTCCGGAGCGGATCGCCGAGGAAGCGAGCCTTCACCA
>CAJWFU010000152.1:0-6030 GCA_913031315.1 uncultured Phycisphaerae bacterium
AGAGGAAGTCCGCTTCCGCTTCGGTCTCCATCGACACCAGGGTTCCGCCGAGTTCCGCCGCCTGATTTCTCGCCTCCGACCAACTCACCGGGAGCGTCGTGATGACGGCCCGGTACCGGGCGCCCGTGCCGCCGACCTCCGGGGTCCAGATCACTTCCTCGAGCGAGGGCGGCGCCTCGAATTCGATCAGAACGTGCCCGAAGGCATCGGCCCCGTCATTCCAGGTGCCGTTGGAATAGATGGTGGCGAAATCCTCGCCCCGTCCGAAGTCGTTGGGTTCGCCGACGTTCCAGTTGGAGTGATAGAACCGCTCCCCGGTGATCCACTGCCAGCCCTCCGCCGGATCGGTGGCGTCGGGGGTCTGGATGAGTCCGAAAGTCGTCGCCCCACCGACCTGACTCGGCGTGGCCCTGTTGGCGATGAACGTGTTCTCACCGGGTGAGGTGATGGTGGCTGGGTAGCCACCGAATCGATCGGATGCGGAGATCGCATCGGCCCAGTCTCGACCATTGAACAGACTTCGAACCACGTAATGATGCCCATTGGCACCAACGCCGGTGGAGAAGCCGGGTGCCATTTCAGTCGAAGGAGCCGCCACATCGCCCCAGGCGAGGTCGATTTCTCCGCTCCCGGTTGCGAACTTGCCGCCGACGCGGATCAGGTAGGTCTCACCCGCAATTCCGTTGAATCCACAACGAGAAGTTCCACCCGGACAGTCCACGACGTCGTCGCTGCAGGTGAGCAGGGTTCCTCCACATCCGGTGTAGACCGCGATTCGCGTGTCGAACCCCGCATGCCCGCAGGTCGAGACCAGAATTCCGTTGTCCACCGGTGTCGTGTGACGGAACCAGACGTCGCTCACGAATGCTCCTCCGGTCTCCTCGTCGACGCAGGCGGTGGCCAGAGGAGGTCCGTCGGTATCCGCGTTCACACTCGTGAAGGCAAACCGCCCGAGGGAAAGTTCACGGGCCGATTCGCATCGATCATTGGGAGGAGCGATCACACAGGACGAGACCGCCAACGTGGCACACGCGTCATCCCACGCGAGGTTGCAGCAACTCGGGTCCGCGTTGCAGACCAGCTCGCAGCATCCGACGTCATCACATCCGGGAGCCCCATGGGCGACATTGCAATCGCCGCCGGATCCACACGCCGCCGGCGGCGGCGGATCATAGTTGCCGGCCAGGGCCGCCCCGCCGAGTCCGACCGTGGTCCGCAATTGCACGGCCAGCCCGTCCGGAAGACTGTCCGCCGGGACATCACTCACGATGGTGCCCAACAACATCTGGTCGAGTCGCCACCCTCCGTTTCCAACCGAAAGACGCCCGTTGAAACCAATGGGGCTCGTGACATCGATCGCACCTCCGGACGAGAACAGGATGCTGTTGATCGTGTAGTCACCGATCAACCGCCAATCCGTTCCCCACCCGACCTGATCTCCGACGATCGATGCCCCCGCCGAACCCTGAAGCGTCGCGGTGATCTGGGAAAGATCGACATCGATCTCGACGCAACCGAAGAGCGGGTTACAGAAGAATTCGTAGGTCAGAGAACAGTCGCCCGGCCGAAGAACCAGGCCATCGAGGATCATTCCGCTGAACGGCTCGGCGTCGGGCGTGAATCGCACCCCACCGTCTCCACCGATCGGAACGACTTGGGAATCCGACTTCGTCTCCACACCGTCGACGCCGGTCACCGTGATCTCAAGCGTGATCACCGCGGTCGATCCGGGATCAACCCCCAGACTCGCCGGCACATCGGCATTCACCGCAGAGGCCAGAAGGATGAAAATCGGAAGGAGGCTTCGAAGCATGGTCGTCCGGGACATGGGGACCTTTCTGCGACGCCCTACGAAGGATGCCGGAGTTCGTGAAGATGAATGTTCCGGGGGCTTTTTTCTGACCCCTCAGGCCGTGGCGGCCTCAAAACATGCCGCGTCGAGTCCTTATTCTGCCTGCAAAAGGCCGGTTTGCCCTCTAGAAAACAGAACACTCGAAATATTGCCGGAATTTCCCTTGCAGGATGAAATCCAATGGGTGACTATTGTGGCCTCGGGTTCCCGCCCGGATCTGCAAGGCTTTACGTTCCCCCCCAAACGAGGAGAGATGTGACATGTTTCGAAGCACCCTGACGGCTGTGTTGTTGACCAGCCTCGCCTCGACTGCCATGGCAGGCGACGGCAATTACAGCTCGAACTTCGCCAATGCCGACGGCAACTACTGGGGCTCCGCCTCACACACGACCCACAACGGCAACAGCGATCTCCAGCTGACCACCGACTACCCGGGTGACTACTTCGGCACTTGGTCGAGCGGCGGCCTGGACAACACCACCGACATCACCGGCTTCAACGCCTCGTTCAAGTTCTCGATGAACACGAACAACGACGGCGCCACCGAAGCGGACGGCTTCTCGTTTCTCTTCGGGAACCTGTCCGACGACATGAACGGTGCCGGCGACTACGGACACAGCTACCTCCAGAACTGGAACGGTGGAGAGTGGGGCATGAACAACTTCAGCCGTCTCGGCGGTGGCATGAGCGTCGACCTCGCCACCTACGGTGACGACTACGCCCACGCTCGCTGGGGCTCGCAGGAAGTCGCCTACAACAACATCGACGACAACCTCGCCGGCCACGTGACCTACTACGGCTACGACTACGCCCTCAACGATGCCCACCAGGCCACGATGTACATCGACTGGGAGACGTCCGGTGACCTCGTGGTCTATCTCGAGACGCCGAACAACGCCTACGGTGCCGGCACCGCGAAGACGGAGATCCTGCGGAGCAGCGGTTTCCAGGGCATCGATACCGCCGGATTCGAATTCGGCTTCGCCGGACGCGTCGGCGGCGCCACCTGGGACATCCTGATCGACGACCTGGACATCAACTACCAGTACAGCACGCCGGTCCCCGGACTCGGCGGCCTCGTCGCCCTCGCCGGCATCGGCGCGATTCGTCGACGACGACGCTGATCACCGGTGGGATCGCGAAGGTTCAGTACACGACACCGCCTTCCTTTACCGGGAGGCGGTGTTTCTCCAGCCAGAAAACAACTCCGCATGAGTCAGAGCATCCTTCCCATGAACATCCTGCCCAGCCTTCTCATCGTCGCCGTACTCGCACCAGCCTCCTTTGCCGGAGACCCGCCCTGCGTGATCTCCATCGACGAGACTTTTCCTGCCAAGGGCGCCAGCGGCCAACTCTTCGAGCGAGCGACCCTGGTCAACCTCGCGGGCAACCCGAGATTGAAGCTGGTCTCGGACTTTCAAGCCGGTACCTGGGGAACCTGGACCAGCGACGCCATCGACGAAACGGTGACCGAATTCGAAGTGTCGTTCCGCTTCAGCATCAAGAATCAGGGTGGCGGACCCGGTGACGGCTTCTCGTTCGTCTGGGGCGATCTTTCCGACACCTTCGGAACCAGAATGGCCGGCGGTGAATGGGGACTCGAGGCGTTCAACACCGACGGTGGTGGCCTGAGTGTCGGCTTCGTGACCTATCCCGGCGGTGGCGGCAACGGCGTGAACGGCAAGTGGGGTGGTACCCAGTTCGCGTTCGATTCCTTCGCCTACGACCTGATCCGCTGGGACGACGACCAGGTGGCCGGCGACCCCAACAACATGGCGACCGCCAGAATCTCCTGGACTCGGGCCGCGGGCACGACCGTGAGCATCGCCCTTCCGACCTTCTCACCCCAGACCATCTGGAGCGATGCCGGCCAGGCTCAGACCGCCAGTGTCGACCCGACCGGCTGGTCCTTCGGTTTCGCCGGCCGGAACGGTGGCATCGATCAGGACGTCCTGATCGGCGATCTCTCCATCGAGGTCACGGTTGAATGTCCCCCGGAAACCAACCCGGCGGATTTGAATGACGATGGAATCGTGAACGGTGCGGACCTCGGCCTGCTACTGGGAGCCTGGGGCCCCTGCACCACCGAGCCATGCGTCGGCGACGTCAATGGCGACGGCCTCGTAAACGGCGCCGACCTCGGGCTGATTCTCGGTGCCTGGGGATTCGTCACCCCCTGAGACACCTTGGTTCCATGCCGCGGGGCCGCGGGGCCGCGGGGCCGCGGGGCCGCGGGGCCGCAGGGAACGGAACCTCGAATTACTCGGCCATCATGTTCCGCCGAATTCAGATCCTGAGGGACCGCTGCATCGACAACCAAGGGCAGTTGGCTCTAGCATGCCGGCGTGCCCACCAACGCCACATCATCGCGACACCACAGGACTCGCGCCGATCACGCCTCGGAAATCGCCGAGGACTACTGCGAGGCGATTGCCGAAGTCGAATCGGACGATGAAGAATGCCGGGTGACCGATCTGGCGACCCGCTTCGGCGTTTCACACGTCACGGTGGTCCGCACCATCAAACGCCTCGAGCGAGACGGTCTGGTCGAAAAGGCCCCCCGGAAGCCCATTCAGCTCACCGCCCTCGGACGGCGACTGGCGAAGGCGTGCCGAGAACGACACCAGGTCGTGTACCGATTCCTGCTTGCGATGGGCGTGGACCCACGGGTCGCATCCGTGGACGCCGAAGGCATCGAACACCACGTGAGTCCCTCGACCCTCGCCCGTTTTCGCGCCTTTGCCGATGAACACCGCGGCGAAGACGACCAGACTCGCTGAGTCCGAACCCCACCCACCCCAGTGACCAGGGTCATTCTCCCCCAGGGGTCCGCATTCTTGACACCCACGTAGCCGGGGCTACAATAAATGCAGGCGTAGCCTGGGCTACGATTCTCAATCGTTTTTCCACCTGAAAGCATTCAATGCGATTCCTTACGATCCTGCTCACGACCATGCTTCTTGCCTCCGACCTTTCGGCGGCCGCCCGCCAGGCACCGACTGAAAGCCCGGCCCCCAACCCGGACGTGGTCTGCACCGTGGGCATGATCGCGGATCTCGCACGTGGTGTCGCCGGAGATCGCGCGACGGTCTCGAGCCTGATGGGTCCGGGCATCGATCCCCATCTCTACAAACCCACCCGATCCGATATCTCCCGACTGACGAAGGCGGACCTGGTCCTCGCCAACGGTCTTCATCTTGAAGGACGGATGGATGACACCCTCGATCGCGCGGCCGCGGCGGGCCGAAGCGTCGTTCGAGTCGGAGAACTGATTCCGAAGTCGAACCTGATCGAAAACACAGCCGAGAACGCGACCGATCCGCACCTTTGGATGGATACCCGACTCTGGGCCTCGACCATCCCGAGCATCGCGACGTCGCTGACGAAAACCGATCCCGAGGGGGCGGAGATCTATGCCGCCAACGCGGAACGGCTCCAGAAGGAACTCCTCGCCCTGGATCAATGGTCCTCGGATCGAATCGCCACCGTGCCGGCGAATGCCCGGGTGCTGGTCACCGCCCACGACGCCTTTGAATACTTCGGGCGACGCTTCGGATTCGAAGTGATTGGAATCCAAGGCATCTCGACCGAAAGCGAAGCAGGGATTCGGGACATCGCGCGAATCGTCGACGTCCTGGTGTCGCGGGGCATTCCTGCGGTCTTCGTCGAATCGACCGTACCCCCCCGCCACATCGAAGCCCTGGTCGCCGGAGCACGAGCCCGAGGCCATGCGGTCCGGATCGGCGGGGAACTCTTCAGCGACGCCATGGGCGACGAGGGGACCTACGAGGGCACGTATCCCGGGATGATCGACCACAACGTCACGACCATCGTGCGGGCGCTGGGGGGCAAGGCCCCGGCCCTTGGTCGCCAGGGCCGCCTCGCCCGATCGGAATCGCAGTGACCAACGGTGATATTGGCGAACGAGGACTTCGCGGCCGACCGGAGCACTCCCCGTCGAGCCCGCTTTCCGTTCACGCGATGACCGTCGCCTATGACCGGAAGCCGGTTCTCTGGGATGTGGACTACGACGCTCCGGCCGGCCGTCTGGTCGCGATCGTGGGACCGAACGGGGCCGGCAAGAGCACCCTCATCAAGGGGTGCCTGGATCTGGTGCCTCGGGCCAGCGGCGCGGTGGAGTTCTGGGGTCAGCCGATCGGCAGCGTTCGACATCGCAT
>CAJWFU010000153.1:0-6022 GCA_913031315.1 uncultured Phycisphaerae bacterium
TGCAGAGGATCACGAGGCCGTCGACCCCGCGGGTCATCATGTTCTCGATGTCCTGGATCTGCTTCGCGGGAGATTCGGCGGTCTGGAAGACCCACTCGACGTCGGGATGGAGCTCCATCGCCTGCTTCGCCCACCAGACGACCCCGGCGGTCCAGCCGTGGTCGGCCGCGGGCACGCTCACGCCGATTCGGACCGGTCGGGCGGGGGTCGTGGCGGTGGTGCCGGCGGCCTTCGCCGTCGGCGGGGCTTCCGCGGAACAGCCGAGGATGGCGGTGGATGCAAAGGCGGCGAGGGCGAGGCGGCGTACGAGATTCATCGACGGGCTCCTGTCTCTGGTCGGTTTTCGGGATGGACGGCCGGCGGAGGGCCGGGAGACGCATGCTACCGATTTCCAGCCGGAGGCCGTGCTAGCGTGACCATATGAACCTCGTCTTCTCGACCGTCATCGCCGCGTTCGTCGTTCCGGTCTCGATCGAGCCCCCGGTCCGTCCCCCCAACGTGGTGATCATGTTCACCGACGATCAGGGGTACGGCGATCTCGGCTGCTACGGGCACCCCACGATCCGGACCCCGAATCTGGATCGACTCGCGGCCGAGGGAGCCCGGCTGACCCAGTTCTACGTGCCCTCTCCGGTCTGCTCGCCCTCTCGGGCGGGGTTGTTGACCGGCTGCTATCCGAAGCGGGTGGGGATGCACGAGCACGTGATCTTTCCGACCGACGATCACGGGCTTCATCCGGCGGAGGACACCATCGCGGACGTCCTCTCCCGGAACGGATACGCGACCGGGTGTTTCGGCAAGTGGCACCTCGGGCATCGTGACGGCGTCCTTCCCACCGACCAGGGCTTCGACGTCTTCTTCGGGATCCCATACTCCAACGACATGTCGCAGTTCCATCGGTCCGCGGTCAATGGATACACCCACAGCCTGCCGTTGCTCCGGGACAAGGAGATCATCGAGTGGGAACCCGATCAACGACGGCTCACCCGTGATGGCACCGAGGCGGCCGTGGCCTTCATCGATGCCAACGCCGATCGGCCGTTCTTCGCCTACGTCCCGCATGCCATGCCTCACATCCCGCTCTACGCGTCCGATGCGTTCCAGGGCACCAGCCGACGCGGCCTCTACGGCGATGTGATCGAAGAGATCGACTGGAGCATGGGTGAGATCGTCGCGGCCCTCGAGCGGCACGGCATCCTCGACCGGACGATCGTGATCTTCACCACCGACAACGGACCCTGGCTGCCGTACCAGCAGGATGGTGGTTCGGCCGGGCCGCTGGCCGGGGGCAAGGGAGGGAATCAGGAGGGCGGACAGCGGGTGCCGTGCCTGATTCGTCATCCATCCCGCATCCCCGCGGGACTGGTGGTGCGCGAGGTCGCGACGTCCATGGACCTGCTTCCCACCATCGGAGCGTGGACCGGAACCGACCTTGATCCGACCCGATTGATCGACGGTCACGAGATCACCGGGCTGCTCTCCGGTCGGGAGGGAGTGGTCTCCCCGACCGAGGCGTTCCTGTACTACACCGCACACGGCAAGCTCGCGGGAATCCGGCAGGGCCGTTGGAAACTGATGCTGGAATCAGGTTCACTTCACGATCTCGAAGTGGATGTCTCCGAGCAGTGGGACGTGGCGGGGAAGCATCCCGAACTGGTCGAAGCCCTCGGGCAGGAGGCCGCGGCCCTCGATGCCGTGATCACCCGGGACGCGAGGCCGGTATTGACGGTGCCGGAGCCCCTCTGGGATCCGGCGATCGTGGTGCGTCCGAAGCCTGGTCCCTAAGCCCAAGCCCAAGCCCGGAATCAGTGTCGGGACCGACGCCTCGGCTCGCCCGGCCTCAGTTCGCCCGGCTTCAGTTCGCGCGGCCTCGCTGGATGAGCACCGCGAGGATGATGATCACGCCCTTCACGAAGCCCTGCCAGTAGACCTCGACGTCGGCGAGGGTGAGCATGTTGCTGATCATGATCAGGATCAGGACCCCGAGCATGGTGCCCCAGACCCGACCGCGTCCCCCGGTCATCGCGGTGCCGCCGATCACGACGGCCGCGATCGCATCGAGCTCCGCCAGGTGGCCGACGCCCGAACTCGACACCGAGTTCATCCGCGCGAGCGACATCAGGGCGGCGATCCCTGCGCACGCCCCGACCAGCACGTAGGACCAGGTTCGAATGCGATTGACCGCGATGCCGCTGTAGCGGGCGGCGGTCTCGTTGGAACCGACGGCGATGAAATGCCGTCCCATGCGGGTGCGGCTCAGAAGCAGCTGCCCGGCGATCACCACCGCGAAGAAGATCAGGATGTTCCAGTAGAAGACGACGGGCTGGCCGTAGAAGTCGACCACTCCGGGGATTTCGAGGCCGCCCCGGCCCAGCGTCTGGAGCGCGGTGAGCCCGTTCGCGGCCCGGATCTCGCCGCCCTCGGCGATCGCCAGGGTCACGCTGCGGAATCCGATCAGTCCGGCGAGGGTCACGATGAACGCGGGGATGCGTCCGATGGTCACCAGCAATCCGTTCAGGAGTCCGCAGGCGGCGCCGAGGGCGATGCCGGTCGCCAGCCCGACGATGACCGCGATGACTTCGTTGCCGCCTCCTTCGAAGAGGGCGTTCATGGTGAGCATGCCGACCGCGGCTCCGAACGCCATGACCGCACCCACGGAAAGATCGATGCCACCGGCGATGATGACCAGGGTCATCCCGACCGCGATCACCCCGATGGCGGCATTCTGGTTCAGCAGGTTCCGGAGGTTCTCCGGCTTGAGGAACGTGTCCGACTGGGTGATCGCGTTGTAGCCGAACAACGCGATGAAGGCGATCACCACGCCGTAGCGTTCCAGGGCGGAGAGCGCCAGACGCCAACCGTGACCGAGCCCACCTGATTTCGTCGTTTCGGCATTCATGCTGTGTTCTCCTCGACCCCGGCGGCCAGTCGCATGATCGATTCCTCGGTCGCGGTGGGGCCGTCCACCACGCCGGCCACGCGGCCCTGCTGCATGACCACGATGCGGTGGCAGAGTCCGATCAGTTCGGGCAGCTCACTGGAGATCATCAGGCACGCGAGCCCGCGTTCGGCGAGTCCCGCGATCAGGTGATAGAGCTCGCGTTTGGCACCGACGTCGACGCCGCGGGTCGGTTCGTCGAGCAGGATCACCGACGGTTCGGAGTCGAGTCGACTCGCCACCGCGAACTTCTGCTGGTTCCCGCCCGAAAGCGTTCGGATCGGGCTGCGGGGATCGGGGCAGCGGATGTCCAGGCGTTCGATCCAGGCCTCGGTCGCGGCGCGTTCCCGTCGGCGACGGGGGACCACCTTGCCGTAGGCCGCCAGGTTGGGAAGCGTGGTGTTCTCCACGCAGGACAGATCCACGAGGATCCCGCGGCCCTTCCGATCCTCGCTCACGTAGGCGACCCCGCGATCGAGCGCTTGCCGCGCGGAGCGGAAACGGACCGGTTGGTCGTCGAGCCTGATCTCGCCCGCGGTGATCGGTCGCAATCCGACGATCGCCTCGGCGACCTCGGTGCGGCCGCTGCCCACCAGTCCCGCCAGGCCCACGATCTCGCCGGGGGCGATGTCGAAGTCCACCGCAGAGGCATGGCCGGGAACGCTGAGGCCACGAACCGTGAGCCGTCGAGTATCGCATTCGATCGAGCTGCGGGGGGGATAGACGTCGACCAGTTCGCGTCCCACCATCAACGACGCCAGGTGATCGGGGTCGGATTCCGCGGGGGTCGTCTCGGCGACCACGCGGCCGTCCCGAAGCACGGTGATCCGGTCGCAGAGATCAAGGATCTCGGGAAGAAGATGGGAGATGTAGACGATCGCGACGCCGCGCTCGCGGAGCCGGCGGATCAGTCGGAAGAGGAGGGTGGTCTCACGTTCCGAGAGCACCGCGGTGGGCTCGTCCAGGATGAGGACCCGGGTCTCCTGGGAAAGCGCCTTGGCGATCTCCACCAGCTGCTGTTGGGCCACGGGGAGATCCCCGACCCGCACTCGTGGATCGATGGTCGCGCCGATCTCCGCGAGGATGCGGGCGGATTCCACTCTCATCGAGCGGAGGTCGAGGATGCCGAAGCGTCTGGCTTCGCGACCGAGCATGATGTTTTCAGCGACCGAAAGATCATCGACCAGGTTGAGTTCCTGGTGGATCATCACCACCCCGGCCCGGCTGGCATCGTTGACGTTCCGGGGTCGGTAGGACGAGCCGTCGAGTGAGAGCGAGCCCTCGTCGGGGGGTTGGATCCCCGCAAGAATCTTCATGAGCGTGCTCTTGCCCGCGCCGTTCTCGCCGATCACGCCATGGACCTCCCCGGCGTCCACCCGCAGGCTCACGCCGTCGAGGGCCCGCACCGCGGGGAAGCTCTTCGAGATGTTCTGGACCTCGAGCACGGCTGGAAGCTACCGGAGGGAGGGGGGGAAGGGTGGGATCACTGGAGCGGCATCGCCCGTCGCTCGAGGGGGAAGAAACGTCGTTCCGCCTCTGCTCCGTCGTTCCAGAGGACCCAGGTCGAATCCACTCGATTTCGATCGTCCGTGAATTCCAGCACATGTTCATGCATGTGCTGCGCGGTGGGGGCGGCGAGATTCGTGATTCCGATGAACTCGAATTCGACCACGTCGTCGTCGCCCGGAATCGCACCCATCGAGGGCTGGTTTCCGAGGGCGCAGAAATGGGTGAGCTTCAGTCGACCGTCGTCGATGAAGTACATCGTCACCATCTCCTTGCGTTGGCCGGGGAACAGTCGTTCCACCACCGCGGTCTCGTTCGCCGAAAGCCGATAGGTGGCGGTGGGCGCGTCGCCCGGTTCCGCATCGACCAGGTACCAGTCGCCGATCATCGACTTCACCCGCTCGAACTGGGGATTGGCGTCGGCCATGGTGGCCTTCGACGACGGCTCGGGCGTCGAATGACAGGAGGCCAGGAACGCGACGCCCACGGCCGCGGCGATTCGAATGATTCTGGATCTCATGCAATTATTAGAGCAGGAAATCAGTCGCACCGGGACCGCGGCGATGACCTGGTTCCTTCACACCGGCCGCCACACCGGCCGCGGATCCGACCTTCCGTTGAAGTTGGACACCGGGGATGAAAGGCCGGTGGAAGCGTCCGCCTCGTAAGGAGAACGCCGCCGCCCGGAATGATCCGGGCGGCGGCGGTTGAGTGTCGGGGGTGTGACCGATCGGCGAGTGTCGTTCAGTCGTGGTGTCGTGAGGGTGCGCACTCAGGGTGCGGGCTATTGGCATTGCCGATCGATCTCGCTCTGGAGGTCATCATTTTGGGCTCGCAGCCAGTTGAGGCGGGCGTTTTTCATGCACCCTTCGTACAGTGCCCAGCAGATGGCCAGACTACCAAGCGTAAAGATCACGGTGCCTGCCAAGCAAACGAAGGGCGGAATAAGTAAGGCAGCGCACGCTGCCAATTTTTTGGCCTGCTTCTTTGCGAGCGCAATGATGATTTTTGTAGTGGTTATAACCCCCCCAACACCCAACAGGCACGCCGCAAAGGCTGCTCTACACAGGAATATGTCATTGCGGTACTGTTGGTACTCCAACCCCAAACCCGTGTCTCTGAGGTTCCCACAGGAGTCGTACATTCTCTCATTTATGCAGTAGCCCCAATCGCCATTCTTGGCGTTTTGGCCGTTGCAGAAGCCCCGAATGCATAAGTCAAGCCCTCCTTCGCATGCCGCGGTCCAGCCGTCTTCGACTCTCACCTGACCTTCCTGGGTGAGCGCGAAGTCACACCATTCGGAGTAGTCGTCGTAGAGCTTGCTTTCTGCGAAGAACTCGTCACCGGGATCCTCGATGACCTGGGTTGGCACGGCGAGGGGAATGCTGGTGATTCCATCGGAATCGTCGTCGTTCGCTTCGAACCACATGACTTCGGCACTGAAGCCGAGACGCTCTCCGGTATTCAGGTTGTACACGACCATCGCCGCCTCGGCGACTCGGACGTCCTCTTCAATATAGATGAGGTAGTCCTCGTTGGGCGTGGTGCCCATGCCGTTGAATTCCATGTGCGCTTCGG
>CAJWFU010000154.1:0-6015 GCA_913031315.1 uncultured Phycisphaerae bacterium
GACGGACGGTTTGGGGAAGTGCATCCTCCGTCCGGGATTCTCCGGCGACCAGGGCCTCGAGGTCTTCGCGTCCAAGAACCGCGCGGCGAATGGCCCCGTCATCGGGGTCGATCTCGGCCGAGCCCGGTTCCAGTCCGATCCCGGTCGGCGGGCTCAGAAGTCGACCATTGACCACCAGCCAGGGACCATCGCCGTCCGGAACGCGGTTGACCGCCAGGTCCGGGCGGCTGACGCTCGTCATTGCGGCAAGGGGTTCGGGAACGATCGCGCCGACCGATTTGGCGCCGCTGGAGAGTTCGATGCGTTCGGCGGTGGTGAGCATGCCGCTCCGCAAGGCGAAGCTCGGACGGAGGTCGACCATGGGGCCGAATCGCCCGAGTCCGTCGTCAAGGAGAATGAGTCCGTTCATGCCGCGACGATACCCGGATGAGCGTCCGGCGAAGGTGGCTCAACGTCGGAGCGAACCGAGGTCGAATCGCCACGCCGGCCAACTGAAAAGCAGCAGCCAGCCGAAGGCGATTCCGAAGCCACCGCTGTAGACGGCCCAGCCGAGCCGGTGGAGGAATTCCGCCAGCGCGTTCCGGCCTTCCCAGGGGACGACGGTGTCGCCGTCGAAGCCGCGAACCGACCAGATGGTCATCCAGACCAGCGTCACGGCCACCAGGAACGGAGTGGTCAGGAGGCCGACGGCGATCGGATTACGTCGGAAGACCATCGATCGGAGGAGGAGGACGAGCTGGGTGCCGAAGGCGAATCCCAGTGCGTAGGGACCCGGTACGAAGAGGGTCTGGTCCCCGGCCGCGGCCGCCGGGAGAGAGAGATCCAGCAGGAGGCCGGCGGCCAAAGCCGCCCAGAGGGCCATGCTTCGGGGGGCGAAGAGTGCGACGAAGACGACCAGGGTGGCCGTGGTCATCGGAGCGACTCCCTTGATCGCGATGACCGGCAGCAGGCTGGTGTCCAGGGCGACGCAGACCAGAAGGGCGACCACGTAGATCCCGAGATTCATTCAGGCGTCCTCCTTCGGATCACAGACCAGGAGAAGGCTTCGGACCTCCTGCGGGTCGGCCAGTGGTTCGACGGTCAGCGTCTGAAGCGTGGGGTTGGATTCCAGAGGTTCGATTTCGATCACTCGGCCGATGCGATACCCCTGGGCCCACCGCCAGCGGTCGTCCGCCAGGCGGACCATGGATCCGACGGTGACCTGATTCTTCATCGCGGTCGGAATCGCGGTGGTCCAACCACCCCCCTTCGGAGCGAGCATGACCTGGACCGGGCGGGTTTCGTCGTTCGAGGTCACGATGCCGCGAATTCGTCCGGTTTCGACCGAGTGAAGCGGACGAATGGTGGCGGTGGTGCTGCCGACGCCGTCCAGTACGTACCCGACGAGGATGTCTTCGTTGTAGATCGCAACGGCGCCCGGGGTGACCCCGAAGCCGCGTCCCTTGTTCACCACCACGAGATGCTCGCCGGAACGGGTCGGCGTGGTTCTCACGGTTCTGGCGACCACGGCGCGGGGGCGGCGTCCATCATCGGCCACCAGGTCGTCGAACTGCTGTACCGCGGCGAGCTGGTCTCGGAGAGAGCGGATCTGTTCACGGGCGGCGCTGAGTTCCCGACGGAAGTACGCGACTTCCTTCCACAATTGATCCGCTTCCCGAGAATCGACGATTTCCCGGGGTTCGCTTTCCAGCCAGACTCTGACCGCCGTCATGCCGTCCCCCAGAGGAACCAGGGGGAGACCGACGAGTTCGCCGAGACGCCCGGTCCAGGGGGTGAGCCAGCGGGCGGGAAGAACCGAGACCACCAACAACATCGCGACCGCGAAGGTGAAGGGCGTCGGTCTCAGCGTTCCGTGGCGTGCGATGGGCTCGCTCCCGGGCGGAAGGGACTCAGACCTCCTCGAGGTCCGACTCGAGAGTGGCTTTCCAGTCCTCGAGACTTTCGAGGTAGATGCTGGTCCCCCGGGCGACGCAGGTCAGAGGGTCTTCCGCGATGCGGACGTCCAGTCCGGTGGCGTTGGAGATCACCACGTCCATTCCTCGGAGCAGGGCGCCGCCGCCGGCCAGCATGATGCCGTTGTCGACGAGGTCGGCGGAAAGCTCTGGTTCCGCGTGCTCGAGGGTGCGGATGACCGCCTCGACGATCTGATTCACGGGCTCGGTCAGTGCATCGCGGATCTCGTCGCTGGTGACCACGGTCTTGCGAGGAAGCCCGGTCACCATGTCTCGGCCGCGGACCTCCATGTTCATGGACTCTCCAACCGGGGCGGCCGAGCCGATCTCGATCTTGATTCGCTCGGCCGTCTGTTCGCCGATGGTGAGGCCGTAGGTCTTCTTCATGTGGCTGATGATCGCCTCGTCGAAGTCATCGCCGGCCACCCGGACGCTTTCGCAACTCGCGATGTCCGCGAGGGACATGATGGCGACCTCGGTCGTCCCGCCACCGATGTCGACGATCATGCTGGCCGTCGGTTCGGAGATGGGAAGGCCGGCGCCGATCCCGGCGGCCATCGGTTCCTCGACCAGATAGACCTTGCGGGCTCCGGCTCGCTCCGCGGAATCGAGGACCGCTCGCTTTTCGACCGCCGTGATGCCGGAAGGGATCGCGATGACCACTCGAGGTCCGAACACCCGACTTCGCCCGTTCACTTTCTTGATGAAGTAACTGAGCATCGCTTCGGTGATCTCGAAGTCACTGATCACGCCATCTTTCAATGGCCTGACCGCGGTGATCGAGCCAGGCGTCTTGCCCAGCATGTCCTTGGCCGCCCAACCGACGGCGGTGCCGTTGTTGATGACGCGATTGGTGCCCTTTCGGACCGCGACCACCGAAGGTTCGTTCAAGACGATGCCTTCGCCTCGAACACAGACGAGGGTGTTGCAGGTACCGAGGTCGATACCCATGTCGACGCTGAACCAGCCAAGGATCGAATCAAGAAGCATGTGAGAGTCCGAGCGGAGTCAGGCAGTTCCGAAGCTCTGTCGAGAACCTCGTATCGGCCCCTATCGGATGGCTGGGGCCTTTTTCGAGAATATCCGGACTCGACAAACCATGAATTCAGGCTTGAAGACCCCTGAAGCCCCTCAAAAAGTGACGGACGACCCTGCGGGGTCGCCCGTCAATCAGCTTGGAGCCCCGCTGGTGCCTCTGGCCCCCTGGAGGGGGTTCTTGGACGTCGGGACGGGTGTGGTGGCCGTGAGGCCCCCGGAAGTCACTTGATGACTTCGAAGCCGGGGAGGCCGAACAAGACGGATTCCGTCTGGATCGACTGCCCTCGTTCGGCGGATTCGACCTGCTTCATGTTGGCCATGGCGATGGTGGTCACGCCGGTGGCGAGGACTACGAAGGCGGCGAAGAGGAGGCCGGTATAGACATCGAGGTCACCACCGGTGCGACGGACTGGAGCGTTCATCATGCTCATGGGAAGACGTATCCGAGAGGAGCGGGTTCAACCCGCCGTGTGGACTGTGCTGGAATCGTGCCTGGACTCGAGTTGGATCACTGACCCTTGCGGGCGATGGCTCGCTGGCCGGAACGGACGGCACCGCGGGAATCCTGATCTTCAAGCTCGATGACCCCGGTCGATCGGTTGATGTCGACTTCGATGATCCGGAGGTTGCCGACGAAGCGGCTCCCGTCGGCGATGGTGAGCACCCAGCCCTCCTGGATACCGTCGCGACTGCCCGCGTTGATTTCCGCGAGGGTGGAGTCTTCGGAGCGACGGACGTTGATGATGGTCGAGGAAAGGTTGCGGTCTGCGGGCTGATATCCCGCGGTGGCACCGGCTCGGGCCGAGGGAAGTTCACCGATGTAGGCGACGTAGCGAGCGATCGTGTCCATCGCGGAGTCACGCTCGTCGTTGAGCTGCTGGACTTCTTCCTGCAGGGCTCGTCGGGCGGCCTGGGCGATTTCGAGGCGGGAGCGGACAATTCCCAGTTCCTCTTCGAGGTCGACCGCTTCGCGTTCGGCGCTGACGGCTCGCTGCCGGAGGTCGCGGAGTTCGGTGACGAGCGTCTCGCTGAGCTGTCGCTGAGCGTCCTGGGTCTGGGCCATCATCCCGATGCGGGCCCGGATGTCCTCCTGGCCACTGCGGGAATCAGAGAGCTCGCCTTGAAGTCGGGTGCTGTCGGCGATGGCGGAGTCGTAGTCCTTCTGGGTTTCCGCGATTCGCATTTCGAGCTCTTTGGTCTTCACCGCGTAGCTCTGGTCGGTGGACATGCGGATCTGGTCGCTGGCCTTGAGGGCCTCCGTCAAAGCGTTCCGCTTCGACGTCATTTCAGCCAACTTCGCCTTGTTGCTCGACTCATTGACCGCATTGACTGCCACCAACGGGGTGATCATCACCGCAAGAAGACAGACGAGAACGATGAAGAGTTTGGTCAGGAGATGCACGAGCGGAATCCTTTCAGCCGACGGCGCCGTCATCGGAGCCGAAGTGGTGGTGACGCCGACTTTCGGGGCCACCGGGGAGACG
The DNA here is from genome assembly GCA_913031315.1 of uncultured Phycisphaerae bacterium. Classification (GTDB taxonomy): domain Bacteria; phylum Planctomycetota; class Phycisphaerae; order Phycisphaerales; family SM1A02. The sequence goes on from CAJWFU010000154.1 coordinate 4,475, forward strand.
ATTCTGTGAGTCGCAGAGCGACGGAGAGGTCGATGTGAGGACGAACTTGAGAGCGTATCCATACGCAGGCCCGCCCAACCGGTTTCTTGTACCTCATATCCGGGGTTGGTGTCAATCCGGAGGTGAGATGGCGAGGTCTGAATTCGGGCTGCCCGCGGTGAGCCGGCGGGCCTGTTCGAGGGCGAGCAATCCGCCCGCGGCGGCGGTTCGAACCACCAGATCATCATCTGCAAGGAGCTGGTCGAGGGCTTTGCGGGCTTCTGGGGCCGGCACGTGGGCCAGGGCGCCGGCCACCTGAGTGCGAAGACGTGGGTCTTCCGCCGTGACATATTCCAGAAGAACCCGCTCGAGACCGGGCTCATGCGGGGCGGGGAGCCGGAAAACGGCACCCGCGGCCGCCACTCGGATCTCCGCCGGGCGACGCTGGTTGCCGTTGGCGATGATCAGACGCATGAGCATCGAACGGGCCTGCTGGTCCCCCAGCCGACCAAGCATGTCGCAGGCGAGCACGGTGAGCTCTCCTTGCTCCACCGGCGCGAAAAGAGCGGCGCGAATCGGCTCGATGTCCACATCGTCGCCGAGGCTCACGAGGGCTTCCGCGGCCTGGAGTTCGGTGATCCGAACCCGCATCGGATTCTGCAGCCGAAGTCCATGGCCGAGCGCGGAGTCGATGATTGGAATCGCGGACGGATTCCCAAGCATTCCGAGGATCATGGTGGCGTTTCCGCGGATCTCCAGATCTTCACTCATCGCCATGGCCGCGAGCGGTGAAGGATCGGCGGCGACGCCGAACTTCCGCAGTGCGAAGATCGAAGCGGCGCGGACGGAATCACTGGAATCAAGCAGGCCCGGCTCGATCAATGGCGTCAGGCGTTCGAGATTCGCCCGGCCCATCGCCATGGTGCTGACGAAGCGAACGCCTCGGTTTTCGTCGACCAGACCCTGGGGGCCGATTTCAAGCAGAAGCCCCGGGGCATGCTGCATCGCTTCGAACGCATAGGCTCGCACCAGGGCGTAATCGTCATTCGCCGCCGTCGCGAGCCACGCTCGAGCGCGATCTTCCGGGGTGTTGCCGATCAGGATCGCAGGCTCGGTCACCGACGTCACGACGGAATCCTCGCCGGTCCCCGGGGTGTTCGCGGGCATGGTCGACGAGGGGACGCCGGCCGGTTCGACCGGAGTCGCCTCGACCACCACCAGCGTCTCCCCTTCGTCGATGGCCGAAAGGCTTCGCTCCTTGGTGCTCCACGGGCGGCGGGCTTCGGGTTCCACGCAGCCGGTGAGCAGGGAGATTCCCATCACTGCGGTCGCGATGACGAGTCGGTCTGAAATGTGAGGTCGCTGGCCGGTATCCATGGGCGTCTCCTCCGTGAGTCCGCGCGGGTGAATGGCTGCAGTATCACGAATTCTCAGGAATCGTGCGGCGGGAATCGAGTCCGGTCCAGACGAGCATCAACAGGCAGGCCAGGGTGAGCAGCCAGATCGGTCCCTCCCCCAGCGTCGCGAATGGTGGTCGACGGTCGTCGAGTTCGGTCTCCGCC
>CAJWFU010000155.1:0-6014 GCA_913031315.1 uncultured Phycisphaerae bacterium
GGTCACCGACCAGATTGGAGCATCCTCGCCACCGCCGACTCGCTTGAAGCGCCAGATGTCATCGTCACCTTCCCGATCGCGGCCGATCATCCGAAGACGACGGCGGCGGAGAAGAATGAGCCCGAGCACGAATCGGAAGGCCTGGCGACCCGGATCCGACTCCTCTTCGAGTCGCGCAAAGAGGTCGACGAGGGTCTCATCGTCCACGAAGAGGTTCCGCCGGCCACCGGCTTCCGGAACTTCCGTCCGCCACCAGCAGAGCAAACGCTCCTCCAACGCCCCGGAGCTCCGAACGCCCTCCCAGGCCTCCGGGTCGTAATCGAGGCGATCGACCATGGGCCGGTCACCCCGGCCCGCCGGGGCCTCCGGGTCGACGATCGGGCGGACCAATGCCGTGAAGCATGGTTCGCCGGGGACGAGTTCTCGATCGGTGGCGGCACATCGACCGGTTGTTCGGCCGATCACGAGCCCTTTCAGTGGCGTGGACATCCGAACATTCTAACCAAGCGACCCCTCGGGCAAGGTCGGCCGCCGACCTCGATATACTTCACCACTGGACATGGACAGCCTCCGCTTTCTTCTCGACGCGTTTCGTGGCTACGGCCCGCTGGAACTCGTCATCGAGCTCTCGCTGATCTGGATCGTCATCTGGACGATCCTGAGGTTCTTGCGTCGTTCCAGCGGCGCCGGCGTGATCCGCGGGTTCGCAGTCCTGGTCATCGTCTTCGCGGTCGTCCTCCGACTGACCGAAGATGGCAGCGACACCCTTGCTCGGATCCGATTCCTCAGCGACCGCGTGGTGAGTCTGGTGGCGATCATGCTGGTGGTGGTCTTCCAGCCCGAACTCCGCCAGGCGATGATCAGCCTCGGCCAGGCAAAGCTCTTTCGACGCGGGCCGTCTTCACGAAACGTCGTGGTCGATGCCGTGTCGGATGCCGTTGACTTCCTTGCCAAGAGCCAGTTCGGCGCGATCATCGTCTTCGAACGCAGCCTCGGTCTTCAGAGTCTGATGCGGAATTCCGTGCCGATCGATGCCAACGTCGACCCTCGGCTGCTGCAAGCGATCTTCTATCCCAACAATCCGCTCCATGATCTCGCGGTCGTGGTGCGAGAGGATCGAATCGTCGCGGCGAAGGTCCAACTTCCCCTCGCCCCTCCGGGCCTGGTGCCCAGCCAACTCGGCAGTCGGCATCGAGCCGCCGTCGGCGTCACCCTCGACTCCGATTGCGTGGTGGTGGTGGTGAGTGAAGAGAACGGCCGGGTTCGAATCGCCGAGGACGGGGAACTCTCGCCCCCCATCCCGCGGGAGAATCTGGCCGCAGAACTCTCAGAACGCCTGGGAATGGCCGATCCCACCGAAACGGCCGGCTCGCCGGAGGATTCCCCATGACCCCCCGCAAGAGCACTCCTCGTGAACGGCTGGGCAACGTCGTCATCGTGTCGTTGGTGACGATTCTGATCTGGGTGTGGGCCGCCGGAGAGACTCGTGAGACCGAGCCTGCGTTCGTGGACCTCGAGTTGGTTTCACCCACCGAGGGATCCCTGCAGATCACCCCGTCGAAGATCCAGACCGTCCGCCTGGAGATCCGAGGCCCTCGCCGCGCGGTCGAAGCCGCCGCCGATCGCTTCCGCCAACCAGTCCGAATCACCGCGGGGACCATGGGCTTGCCCGCGGAACCCGGTGGCCACGAAATCGAACTCGCCCGCATCGCCACGGAACTCCTGGCGAGTTGGCGAATCCCGGCGACGGTCCTCGATGCGGACCCCGTCACGGTCCCGATCGAGATCGATTCCCTGACCGCGAAACCCACTCGGATCGTCGCGATCCTCCCCTCCTCCGCTCGAACCACCGGGCGGGTGGAAGTCTCACCGGAAACCGCGACCCTGGTGCTGCCCGGCAATCTGAAGAATCTCGAGAACCTCGAAATCGAAGCCCGGATCACCGAACGAGACCTCGAAGGTCGACAGCCGGGACGCCGCCACCAGTTTCAGGTCACCCTCCAACTCCCGGAGTCCCTCGGCGATGCGGCCGATTCGATTCGCATCGACCCCGAGACTGCGGAAGTGAAACTGACCCTCGATGCCAACGAGGAAGAGCTGGTGCTCAGCACCCCGGTTCCGGTGCAGATCGCGGGCCCGGCTGCGGACCTCGACGGCTGGATGGTCGAAGTCGACCCCGCCAACGCGTTCCTGAGAAATGTCGTGCTTCGAGGTCCGGCGGATGAGATCCAGCGACTTCGTGACCGCGAAGGCGGCCTGGGAATCATCGCCTTCGTCCATCTCACGAGCGACGATCTCCTTCAGATGATCGAGGAAAAGCCGGTGACGCTCTGGAGCCTGCCCGCCAGCGTCACCGTCACATCCGTCGATGGTGATGCCACCAGCAGCCCTCGGATCCCGGTCAGCATTCTCAAACGTCCAACTCCCTGACCGACGCCCGGGAAAGTCAGCTCCAGCGAATCGCGGCCCAGTTCTTCCGGCCCCGACGAACGAGCATGACGCCACCATCCAGCACATCCGAGGTCGTGATGCTCCGGTCTTCGCTGACGGGTTCGCCGTTGATTCGAACCGCACCCCCGCCGATGAACTCCCGGATCTCACGGTTGCTGGATGCGAGCCCGAGTTCCTTCAGCAAGCCGCCCACCATGGGTGGCTCGGCCGCGGAAAGTTCATCCAGGGATCTCGAGATCGCGCCGAGGTCATCCGCGATCGCATTGAGCGTCGTCTGATCAAGCCCTCGGACTTCGCCGGTGAAGAGGGCCCGAGCGGCCGCATTGGCGGCCTGCATCTCCGTATCACCGTGCAGCATCCGGGTCACCTCGTCGGCAAGCCGCTTCTGGGCGGCACGCTCCTGAGGCCGTTCCTCGGTCGCGGTGGCCAAGGCCTCCACTTCAGCCTGCTCGAGGAATGTGAACCACCGCAGGTAGTTCACGACGTCTGCATCAGCCGCGTTCAACCAGAACTGATGAAAGCGGTACGGACTCGTCCGAGCCGCGGTCAGCCAGATCGCGCCCGTTTCCGACTTGCCGAACTTGCTGCCGTCGGCCTTGGTCACCAACGGCGTGGTCAGACCAAAGGTCTCCGCCCCGACGGTGCCATCGGCTCCGTCTTCAACCCGCTCAAGCCTCCGGACCAGATCGATTCCCGCGACGATGTTCCCGTACTGATCGCTGCCCCCCATCTGAATCGTGACCCCACGGGTGCGATGCAGATGGAGGAAGTCGTAGGCCTGCAGAACCTGATAACTGAATTCCGTGTAGCTGATCCCCTGCTCACGCTCGTTGAGCCGAGCACTGACCGAGTCCTTCTGCATCATCACGTTGACCGAGAAGTGCTTCCCGATGTCTCGCAGCAGATCGATGTAGCCGATGCTGCCGAGCCAGTCGATGTTGTCGACCATCTCCGCGCCATTCGGCTGATCGCCGGAGAAGTCCAGGATTCGTTCGAAGATCGGACGGATCGACGCGACATTCGCTTCGACCTGATCCGGCGTGAGGAGTGGCCGCTCGGCACTCTTGCCACTCGGATCACCGATCATTCCCGTACCGCCACCCATCAAGGCCACCGGTCGATGCCCCGCTCTCTGGAATCGTCCGAGGAGGACGATGCTCACGAGGTTGCCGATGGTCAGGCTGTCCGCGGTCGGGTCGTACCCCACGTACGCGGCGCGACAGCCTCCGTCGAGATGGGCCCCCAATTCCTCGGAAGTCGATTGATGGAGCAATCCGCGCCAGCGGAGATCTTCGAGAAAGGCGTTCATCGGCGTTTCGGTCCGGGGTCGGGGCGACGGGGATTCTTCTGCACGCTCGGGCGACCAGGCACCCGAAGGCGACGGGTCAGGCGCCAGCGAGGGACTTCGCCTTCTGGGCGATGTCCGCGATCATGGAATTCCAGGAGTCGTTGAACGAATCTCGCCCATCGATCTGCAATTTGGCGGCGAGGGCGTCGAGATCGATGCCCGCATCCTCGAACCTCTTCAACCTGGCTTCGGAACCGCCTCCGTCGGCGGGCAGTGCGCCGCTGAGCGATCCGTGCTCGTGGAAACCGAGAAGCGTCTTCTCCGGCATCGTGTTCACGGTGTCGGGAGCCGCCAGGCCCTCGATGTAGAGCGTGTCGGGGAGGGCCGGATCCTTGGTACCGGTGGAAGCGAACAGCAGTCGCTGCGGGGTCGCTCCCTTTTCCTTGAGCGCCGTCCAGCGGTCGCCGTGGCAGAAGTCGACGAACGCCTTGAACGACTGCGTTCCAACCGCGATCCCCAGAAGATCCTTGAGATCCTCGCCTGCGGAATCACCGATCGCGCGGTCCCAGCGGCTGATGAACAGGCTAGCGACCGAACAGACCTTCGGATCCAGTCCCGCCTCGATCCGGCGTTCGATGCCCCGGGTGTAGGCCTCGGCCGCCGCGAGATAATGCTCACGGCTGAACAGGAGCGTCACGTTGATGGGTACGCCGGCGAAGATCAGTTCTTCGATCGCCGGCACCCCTTCCGGCGTCCCCGGGAACCTTGATGTAGAGATTCTTTCGATCGGCTCGGGCGTGAAGATCCTTGGCCTGGGCGATCGTGGAGTCGGTGTCGTTGGCCAGCAGCGGGGAGACCTCGAGACTCACCCAGCCGTCGATCCCACCGGTCTTCGCATGCACCGGCTGGAAGAGATCCGCCGCTCGACGAAGATCCGCCATCGCCAGTTCGAAGAACAACTGTTCGGTGTCGAGGCCTCGGCCCTCCAATTCCCGAATCTGCGGCTCGTAGCTCACCGAGCCCGAGATCGCCTTCTGAAAGATCGACGGGTTGGAAGTCAGACCGGTCACCGAGAGATCTCGGATGTACCGCTCGAGCGTCCCATCATCGAGGAGGTCGCGGGTGATGTTGTCGAGCCAGATGCTCTGGCCCAGGGCGTGGAGGTCGGCGGTGGCGGACATGATTGGGATTCCAGGGCGATCAAAGTCGAAGGAAGTCGGTGGTCCCGCGTTGCGACGGGGACCCGGGAAGGGTATCACGCGTGGAGACGAGGCCGCACCGACCTCGCCTTCGGCCGACGCCGGAGACCATTTCGAGTCGATCCCCCCCGCCCGAGCCCACCATGCACGCCACCCGAACCGATGCCGTCCGAAACCTCGTTGCCCGCCAGGCGGCCAATCGCCTGCCCGCCTGGAAGGCCCTCGTCGCCCACCGACGGGACATGGCGAAGACGACCCTTCGGGCCCTCTTCGCCGCGGACTCCCGGCGAGCCGGCAGATTCACCACCGAAGGCCTCGGGATCACCTTCGATCACTCCAAGCATCTGGTGGATGAAAAGACCATGGACCTGCTCTTCGATCTCGCCGAGCAGGCGAAGGTGAACGAGCATCGGGCCGCGATGTTCTCCGGCGAGCGGATCAACGTCACCGAGGATCGCGCCGTCCTGCACGTCGCGTTGCGGGCCCCGGCCGACGCAACGATCGAGGTCGACGGAGAAAACGTGGTTCCCCACGTCCACGCCGTGCTCAAGCGGATGGGCACCTTCGCCAACAAGGTCCGAGGCGGTCGCTGGCTCGGATATTCCGGAAAGCCGGTTCGAAACGTGGTCAACATCGGAATCGGTGGCTCGGATCTCGGCCCCGCCATGGCGTACGACGCCCTCCGCAAGTTCGCAAGCAACGACCTGACCGTCCGCTTCGTGTCCAACGTCGACGCGAACGACTTCGTGGAGAAGACCCGGGATCTCGATCCCGAAGAGACCCTTTTCGTGGTCTCCAGCAAGACCTTCACCACGCAGGAGACGATGACCAACGCCCACACCGCCAGGCGATGGGTGCTCAAGGCGTTCGACGGAGACCAGTCCGCGGCGGCCCGGCATTTCGTGGCGGTCTCCACCAATGCGGCCGAAGTCTCCAAGTTCGGAATCGACACCGACAACATGTTCGGCTTCTGGGATTGGGTGGGCGGCCGCTACTCGATGGATTCCGCCATCGGACTGAGCACCATGATCGCGGTGGGCCCCAAGCGATTCCGCGAACTGCTCGACGGCTTCCAC
>CAJWFU010000156.1:0-5992 GCA_913031315.1 uncultured Phycisphaerae bacterium
AAGAGATCTGCGACATGGGGAGCGTCATCGCCCATGAGTTCGAAGCCGAACTTCCGCTGATCACCGGGCGGGCCATCGGCGCCGCCCTCACCAAGGCCGCGGCAACGCTCGCCGCGAACCTCGCCGCGAAGAGTTCCGGCAACGAGTGGGCGATGCTCGCCTCCCTGGTGGCCACCAACGTCTACGGATATGCGACCACCATCGCGGACCTTCGAACCTGGCGGTCCCTGCCTCGGGCCTGGGCGGTCGCGCGAGTACCGCGGCCCGACGACGGACTGCTGAGACTCGGCGGCGAGATCGGGACCCATGAAGTCATGGTTCCGGGTGACGCGGACGCCATGGTCATGGTCCGAAGCATTCGGGCGGGGGGCCCGGTCTCCATTCACGCCTTTTCGCTCGTTCAGAGCCGGGCCACGTCGGTTTCGGCGGGGCCGCCATCGCCATCGCCCTCATCATCATCAGGAGATTCCCTTTGATGTCACGTTTCGAATATCGATCTTCCGTCCGAGGTGGTCGCGCCCTGCTGGCGCTGCTTGCGTTCTCGCTCCTCGGCGGGTGCTACGCCAACACCATCACCAGCAATGAACGAATCATCAAGGACGGCTGGCTCTCCAGTCATGCCAGCGTCCGGGTCGTGCGGGAGACCGAAGTGAGCGAGGATCTCCTTCGAGTGGACGTGGAGGTGGAGAACACCCTGCCCTACGACACCCGGTTCAACTATCGGTTCGAATTCCTCGATGATCAGGGGCGGGTGATCTTCAGCCCCACCAGTGGCTACCGACAGGAACAGGTCGCGGCTGGAAGTTTCATCACCATCACCGGAACCGCAAGCAGTCCGCAGGCCTCGGATTTTCGATTGACCCTCACCAACGCCAACTGACGCCGACACCGGCCATTGATTCCAGGAGTCCCGCATGAACCACAGACCTCTCTCCGCGCTTCTCGTTCTCACCGCCGCCTGTGCCATCGGCTGCCAGCAGAACGCTCGAGTCGTGACCGACGATCGCGACAAGATCATCTCCATCGATCAACTGGATGTTCAGGATTGGTCCAACGCCGCCGATCAGTGCGTGCAACAACTGCTAGCCAGTGGAGCGTTGTCCAAGGCCCCCACATCGCCGGCCCGGGTCGAAGTCACTCGAGTGGTCAACGACACCACCCAGCGAATCGACACCGACCTTCTGACCCAGAAGGTGAAGATCGCCCTGCAGCAGTCGGGCAAGGTCGCCTTCGCGAGCAAGGACTCCCGTGCGGGCGAAGTCGCGGACTATCGGGATTTCAAGGCGGGTGATGATGCACCAAGGCTTCCCGACTACGTCCTGAACGGCAAGATCCTCGAAGTCCGTTCCTCGGCTGGCCGGGTCAAGCAGTCGAGTTTCGTCTTCCAGCTGAACCTCGTCGACACCCGGCAGGATCTGGATGCCTGGAGTGGTGAGGCTGAAGTCACCAAGCAAGGCACCCGGAATTCCAGCAACTCCCGAGGCTGAGCGGGCGAACTCAGCGGTGACGGGCCACCCAGGCCAGGAGGTCCGCGTCGGGCATGCAGTTGATGCATCCCGACGCGGGCAACCGGCCGCGTCGGCCGGTGAGCACGCCGTATCGCAGCAGGTCCAGATGTTCGGCTCGGTGAGCATCGGTGTTGATGGAGATCGGACATCCGGCCTCCACCGCGACGCGAACGTGCGAATCACGAAGGTCCAGTCGGAGCGGATTGGCGTTGATCTCCAACGCCGTACCGCCCTCCAACGCCGCTTCCACCAGGGCGTGGATGTCCGGTTCGAGGCCCGGGCGGTTGGGGAGGAGTCGGCCGGTCGGGTGACCGACGATGGTCACCAGTGGATGTCGTGCCGCGCGGCAGAGGCGTTTGGTCGCCAGGACGGGATCCTGACGCAGGGCGACGTGGGGGCTGGCCACCACGAGATCGAGTAGGGCGAGGATGTCGTCTTCGTAATCCAGTCGGCCATCCGCCATGATGTCGACCTCGCTGCCGGCCAGCAGCGTGATGCCGTCGATTCGTTCATTCGCTTCGCGAATGGCGTCCACGTGACGCTTGAGGCGTTCTTCGTCGAGACCGTTGGCCTGAGCGCTGGATTTGGAATGGTCGGTGATCGCCAGCACCGTGCGGCCCCGGGCGCGAGCGGCTTCGGCGAGTTCGTCGATCGACAATCGGCCGTCGCTGGCGGTGGTGTGACTGTGAAGATCCGCGCGGATCGCCTCGACCGTCACCAGATCCGCGGGGATCGAAAGGTCGAATTCCCCCCGGTCTTCTCGGAGTTCCGGCGGGATCCAGGGAAGTTCGAGGGCTTCGTAGATCGCGGCTTCCGTTTCCGCGGCGATCGGGACGACCCCTCGCTCCTGGGGGGGGCCGTCCAGGTCGTCCTGGGGGAAGAGTCCGTATTCATTGAGCCGGAGATCACGGGCGATGGCCCGCTCTCGCAGGGCGACGTTGTGCTCCTTGCTTCCGGTGAAGTACATCAGCGCCGCGCCCCAGACCTCGTCGGGCACGACGCGAAGATCCACCTGAAAGCCGTCCTCGGTCCGGATCGATGATTTGGTGGCCCCGGCGACCAGCACGCCGGAGACGCCGGGCTGGTTGCGAAACGCTTCGCTGACGACTTCCGGATCGTCCGCCACCACCAGGATGTCGATGTCACCGATGGTGTCGCGGCCGCGCCGCAGGCTGCCGGCGTGGGCGATCCGCCGGACGCCGGGCACCGCTTCAAGGCGTGCGATCATCGCTTCGGCCAACGGCAACGCGTCACCGATTCTTCGTCGGTCGCCCGCGGACTTCATGAACTCGATCGAGGTCGTGAGATTCTCCACCGTCCTGCGACCCATCCGGGGAAGCGATTCCACCGATCCGTCGGCGATCCGGGCTTCAAGATCAGCGATGGATTCCACCCCGACCTCGGTCCAGAGTCGTCGCACGGTCTTGGGGCCGAGTCCTGGAACCCGCATCACCTCTCGGAGTCCTTCCGGGACCGCCGACCGAAGGGTTTCAAGCTCCGAGATCGAACCCTCCGTCGCGAATTCAACGATCTTCTTGGCGCTGGAAGCGCCCACGCCGTCGAGTTCACCCAGTCGGACCAGTGGTTTCTCACCCGCGGCCAGAGGTTGGAGATCGAGGGTGAGCCCCTCGACCATCCTGGCCACCTTGGTGTGTGCGTTGACCTTGAAGCCGTTGGCTCCGGTGATCTCCAGCAGGATCGCCATCTCTTCGAAGGCCGCCGTGATGTCTCGGTTGAAACTCATGGCCCCATGGTACGAAACGACCGCGGTGGGGTCTTCCAATGCCGAAGGAAAGCGGATTCAGCCCACATCGCCCAGACCCAGGGAGTCGCCGTAGGTGGCCATCAGCCGTCGGCGGACCGACGTCGCATCCGGACCGAGAAGGGCGTGGTCACGGTCGATCCAGGCGGAGGCATCCTCTCTCGCGATGCGGAGCAGGTCGAGATCGTTGGCGAGGTCCGCAACGCGGAACGGCGCCAGGCCGGACTGCCGGGCTCCGAAGAGTTCGCCCGGGCCTCGGATCTCCAGATCCAGCTCCGCGATGCGGAAGCCGTCGTCGGTTTCGCCGATGGCATCGAGTCGGCGTCGTCCATCTTCCGTGGTCGGTTCGCCGATGAGGGCACAGATGCCGCGTTTACCGCCTCTTCCAACCCGACCTCGGAGCTGGTGGAGCTGTGCGAGTCCGAACCGTTCCGCGTGCTCGATCACGATCATGGTCGCATTGGGAACGTCGACGCCCACTTCGATCACCACGGTCGCGACCAGCACGTCGATCTCCCGATCACGGAACGCATTCATGACCGCTTCTCGCTCGGTCGCAGGGAGTCGGCCGTGGACCACGCCGACGCGGCAGTCCCGCAGTGGACCCTGGATGAGATGTCGGCGATGGCCCTCGACGTCCGCAAGGCCGGCTTCGGACTCTTCGACCGCCGGGACGACCACGAAGCCTTGTTCTCCCGCCCGGACTCGATCGGCGAGGAATCCGTAGACGTCATCGGATTTTTCCGGCGTCACCACCCTGGTGACGGTCGGAGTCCGGCCCGGCGGACGTTCCAGGATGGTGGAGACGTCGAGGTCGCCGAAGATGGTGAGGCTCAGGGTCCGAGGGATCGGGGTGGCGGTCATGACCAGGACGTGAGGGACGTGGCCGGCCTCGTCAACTCGCCGAAGCCGGGATCGCTGTTCGACCCCGAACCGATGCTGTTCGTCGATGATCGCCAGTCCGAGGCGGTTGAAATCCGTGCCTTCGGAAAACAGGGTGTGGGTGCCGACGAGCAGTGGAAGGGTTCCAGCTTCCAATCGCGCGAGAATGTCCCGGCGTTCGGCCGGCGGAGTGGCGCCGGTGAGCAGCCCGACTTCGACCGAGGCGCCGTCGAGGAGGCGGGAGATCGAGGCGTGGTGTTGCTCGGCAAGGATGCCCGTGGGAGCCATCAAGGCGGCCTGATGTCCGCGGGCGACCGTGAGGAGCATCGCGTAGGCGGCCACCGCCGTCTTTCCACTGCCGACGTCTCCTTGGAGGAGTCGGTTCATCGGCCGCTCCGATCCGAGGTCGGCCGCGATTTCGGCACAGACCCGGTTCTGATCGGGCGTGAGTTCGAACGGCAGGCGGCTGCGAATCCGGGCATCGATTTCATCGTCCCGCTCGAGGCGGGAGGCTCGGAGGGTCGAGCGGAGATGGCGACGTTTCATCATCACGCCGAGCTGGAGCAGGAGGAGTTCGTCGTAGGCCAGTCGTCGACGGCCACCAGCGGCGTCGTCGCGATCGGACGGGCGATGGACCTGTTCGTAGGAACGGTCGAGCGGGGGAAGGGCGCGGGCCCGTCGGAGATCCGCGGGGAGTGGATCCACGATCCCCGCTCCGGCGGCGAGGATGTCCAGAGCCGCCGCGACGAAGGCTTCGATTCGCTGGGAGGAGAGATCCTCGCTCGCGGGATACACCGGTCGCAGCCGATCGTCTCGAGCGTCTTCGACCTCCTCGGCCACCTGCCACTTCGGATTCGCGATCTGGAGGTAGCCCTTCCATCGCTTCGCCCGACCTTCGACCACGATCTCCATCCCGGGTCGGAGCTTCCGCATCAGCCAGGCCGCGTTGAACCAGGTGAGACGCAGGGAACCCGTGGAATCCTCGATCGTCGCTTCGATTCGTGGCCGTCGACCCGGCGCGGAGCGGATGGCGGCGATCTCGCCTCGAACCGAGATGTTGGCCGCGTCGTCCTCCTCCGGCAAGGATTCCTCGATTTCCTCGATCGACGCCTCCGCGTGCTCGTATTCGTAACGCGAGGGCACGTGATCGAGCAGATTTCCGACCGTGCGGATTCCGAGGCGACCCAGCGCAGCGGCCACCTTCGGTCCCACTCCGGGGAGGGCGTCGACGGAGGCGTGGATGTCGAGGGGTTCATCGGACGACATGGCGGCTCTAAGGCCTCGTAGCATACGGCTGTGGCGAAACGAACCCCATCCACCGGCCAGATGTCCTTCTCCGACGCGATCCGCAGAATCCGCGATGGCGGTGAGGATTCCAATCCACCGGCCGATCCCCCGGATGTCGCCGTCGGTGGCGAGCCGGCGACCGAGCCGCCACTTTCGGTGACCGAGGTCTGTCGCCGGGTGAACAAAGCCCTGCTCCTGATCGAGGGCGGTCCCGAGATCAGGGTCGAGGGTGAGATCGGTAGTTGCTCCCTGCCCGGACACTGGTACTTCACCTTGAAGGATGAAGAGGGCTCTCAACTTTCCTGTGCATTCTTCAGTCCCCGGTACCGGGCCGATTCCGAAACGCCCACCCCGCAGGTCGGGATGAAAGTCGTGGCTCACGGCCGGCCGGAGTTGTACGCCAAGGGGGGACGCCTGAGTTTCATCGCCTCTCGACTTCGAGAAGCAGGATTGGGCGACCTGCATCAACGATTCGAACGCTTGAAGGCGGACCTCCGGGATCGAGGTTGGTTTGAACCGACGCTGCGGTTGGAACTGCCGGCTTTTGCCCGCC
>CAJWFU010000157.1:0-5958 GCA_913031315.1 uncultured Phycisphaerae bacterium
ACCCCAAGGGGATTCGAACCCCTGTTCCCAGGATGAAAACCTGGTGTCCTGGACCAGACTAGACGATGGGGCCGTGCGGTCAGACATGGTAGCGGCCTCTCCGCCAACGGCAACCGCTTCAGCCAGAAGATCCGAATCCATGTCCGAAAATCATGGAATCAATCCATTCGAGGTGCGGTTCCCGGGCCAGCCGGACCTCCGATCGAAATTCGGCCAATCGGCCTTCATCCCCCGCTCCTCGTGGCCGATGCCAGGGATATGACCAAAACCAACCGGACTTTCTTCACGCGTCTTCTGCCCGGGTTCGGCGTGGTGGCCGTCGCCATCGCCTTTGGATGGGCCGTGCAGCCTTCCGGAATCGAAGCCAGTTCGATGTATCGCCGCGAAGCAGCCACGATCTCTCCCAGCACCGCCCCGTCGCTCGGGCGGCTGATCGGCCAAAAACTCTCGATCCGCGTCCTTCCCGGCCCGGTCACCCCCCGGTACCAGGTCCTCGACGGTGACGGCCTCGTCCTGGGCACCTTCGCCGACGAACGAGAGATGACGACCGCGTTCACCGCGCTCGTCGCGTTGGAACGCCGAGCGGACGTGGCCGACCGTGACTTCTTCGATTGAAGACGCCCCGGGGTCGTCGCAAGACGGCCCTTTCAGGCTGACCCGGGGCCGGAAGACGCCACTCGCTGTACCCTCCCGGCATGCCCGAGGAAGCCCGTTCTCGACAATCGGTCGATACGACCGGTGACACGACACCGATCTTCGTGGTCCCTCTCGAACACGAGCGTCGCACGCTCGTGGCCGCCGGCCTTCCAGCCGACCGGGTCTGGACCTGCGGTCCGGGCCGCGAAGGCATCCGTCGATGGGCTGATCGCCACCCCGACCTCGATCGACCGGTGATTCTGGTCGGCCTGGCCGGCGGACTCGATCCGCAACTCACCACCGGGACCGTGATCATCGCTTCCGAAGTGATGGATTCACATGGCCGGAGCAACACGCCCCCACTCGCCAACGCCCTCGGCCTCGATGCCGAACGAGGCCGCGTCGCGACCGCGGGACGCCTGGTCGCCAGCCCTGAAGCCAAGCTCGCCCTCGCTCGGGCCACCGGGGCCAGGATCGTCGATCAGGAGTCGGATCACTTCGCGGAGATCGCGAGGATTCGCGGGTGGACCTGGGGCGTCATCCGAGTGGTGGGAGATTCCGCCGAAGAGGCGATTCCCACGGCGCTGGAACGCTTCATCGACCATGAAGGTCGAACACGATTTGGAGCGGTCGCTTCCGAGATCTTTCAAAGACCGAGTCTCATTCCCGTCCTACGACGGATCGGGCGGCAATCCCGGAATGCATTGACCAATCTTGCGACCGCACTCCTCGCCATCAAGATCGATCTCGATTCGACCGAAACCGACACCAGCCAGGGGAACAACCATCATGGTCCCTCGACCGTTCTGATCTTCGGCGGTTCCTTCGATCCACCCCACCGCGGACATCTTCTTCTTCCCTTTGAAGCCGCACGACGCCTGGGTTGCCGCGAGATCGTCTTCGTCCCCGCCCGGGTGAACCCCCTCAAACAGGCCACGCCGCCCAGTCCCGGGGAAGATCGAGTCGCCATGTTGGAGGCGGCTCTGGCCGCCCGAGTCGCCGCCGGCACCGAACCACGGATACCGGCTTCCGTGAGTCGGATCGAAATCGATCGAGACGGCCCGAGCTACATGATCGATACCCTTCGCGAACTCCATCGAACCCTCGAAGGAGACCAGATCGACGGCGAAGACTCCGGCGAGATCCGAAAACGACCCCGGCTTCGACTGCTGATCGGCAGCGACCAGGCACTTGCGTTCGATCGCTGGCGAGATTGGAAAGCGATTCTCGAACTCGCCCCTCCCGCGGTCATGCCGCGACCTCCGGAGACCCGGACGACGCTGGCGGTGGCCTATCGCGAACACTTCCCCTCCAATCTGGCCGGGCGGTGGTCCACCTGGACCCTCGATCTCCCCGCCGAGCACGTCAGCAGCACGGTGATCCGCGGGCATCTCGCCCGAAACGAGCCGACCGAGGAGCTCCTCCCCCCCGGCGTTCAGGAGTACATTCGGACCCGCGGGCTCTACGAAAGCAAGGAATCCGCCCCGGGTCGGACTTTCGAGCCCGGCTCCGACCGTCCGCCCGCATACGATGCGGATGCATGAGCAACGGCCTTCCATCCACCGTGTCCTTCGTCAGCCTCGGCTGCCCCAAGAACCTCGTCGACAGTGAGCGAATGCTCGGGTCGTTGGAGGCGGCGGGAATCCGCATCGTCCCCAGCGAATCGCCCGCGGACGCCATCGTCGTGAACACCTGCGGGTTCCTCGACGCCAGCCGCGAGGAGTCTCTTGAAGTCCTCCGCGACGCGATCGAGCGAAAATCCCAGGGCGACATCGGACGCGTGGTGGTCGCCGGCTGCCTCGTCCAACGCCACCGGGCCAAGCTCCTGGACTGGGCCCCGGGCATCGATGCGATGATCGGCGTCTTCGACCACGACCGGATCATCGACGCGGTCACCACCGAGGCCCCCACTCGCGAAACCCTCGATGAGGACGGCCCGCGATACTGGATCGCCGGAAACGCCCTGCAGGCCGCCAAGGCCCGAGGCCTCGAGACGGTCGGCCTCACGGTCGCGGGCGACGATGGCCGGGGCATCGGATATTTCGAGGACGATGCGGATCGATTCCGACTGACCCCGCGGCACTGGGCGTACCTTCGAGTCGGTGAAGGGTGCAATCAGAAGTGTGCCTTCTGCACGATCCCCTCCATTCGGGGAAAACTCCGATCCAAGCCGCTCGCTTCGATTCTCGATGAGGCCAAACGCCTGCTTGACGACGGCTGCGTCGAACTGAATCTGATCGGCCAGGACACCACGAGCTGGGGCATGGACATCGGCGACGACCGAGGCCTCTCGGGCATGCTGGAAGGCGTCAATGCGCTCTGCGAAGCCCACGGTGATGCCGCGAGAGCCCGACTCATGTACGCCTATCCGTCGAAGTTCACCGACGGAATGATCGCATCGATTCGTGATCTTCCTCGCATCGTGAAGTACGTGGACATGCCACTTCAGCATGCGAGCGATGCCATGCTGACCGCCATGCGTCGACAGGTCACGGCCGCACATCAGCGGGATCTGGTGCTCAAACTCCGGGATGAGATTCCAGGAATGGCGCTTCGAACCACCTTCATCACGGGCTTCCCCGGCGAAACCGATGCCGACCACGAGGCGTTGCTGGAGTTCATCGACGAGATCCAGTTCGATGCGATGGGTGTCTTCCGCTACTCCGCCGAACCCGGCACACCCGCCGGAACGATGGAGAAGGACGCGAGCCTTGCGGTCCCGGACGAGGTCAAACGGGACCGAGAACGCGAATTGATGCTCCGGCAACAGGAGATCGCCTTCGAGAACGCGGCCTACCTCGCCGAGCAGCGAGTGGTCATGGACGTGCTGGTGGACGGCGAGGCGCCGGAGACCGCGGAGGTCTCCCTGCCCGAAGACGACCCGGCGGTCCGCGCGGACGTACCGGTTCACCTGTCGATCGGCCGTTGCTACTTCCAGGCCCCTCAGGTCGACGCCCAGACCTGCCTCGCCAGCGTGGCTCGCCGAAGTCCGGGGGAACTGGTTCGCTGTGCGATCGTGGCAAGCCAGGGATACGACCTGGTCGCTCGCCCGGTCGAAGAACTCGAACGTCGAACCAGCCTGCCCATCCTCGGGGGCTGAATTTCGACCTTCAGGCCCCGGTTTGAATCCGAGGGCGGCAGGCCTCGTGATTTTTTTCACAGAAGTCGGAGACCAGTCTTTCCTCACGGTCGCGGGAACGCTAAATTACGGACTTCGACGTATTTTTCGCCGAAGACAACCGCAGATCCGACCGTCGTCCTCCCCCCTTCTTCGCCTCGACGAGTAGTAAGCCGACCGCGACCGACGACCATCCGTCAATTTCATGATCCACTCGAAGCCCGTGAGCCGATCACGAGCATCTGATCTTTCCCGAGAGGCCATTCATGGCCGAGGAGAAATCCGTGCACCCGCAGACCGCCGAAGTCTCGCTTCGTTTCAGAGCCAGTCCGATCCTGGGCGTTCTCGCCTTGCTCGTCCTGTGGCCCGCTGGCGCGGCCTATGGCGTGATCGGCCTGGTCTTCGGCCTCGGTCTCCTCGGACTCTGTGCCGCGATCGGACTCCCCCGGTCGGTGGATCTCATGTTCGGGATGGTGCTCGCCCTCACCCTGTTCGCGGCTCAATTCCTCGGCGCGGTGTTTCTGGGCATCCAGGCCGGTGGTGACACCGTGTCCGTGGTGTTCACCACCGTGATCCTCTGGTTCGTTCAGCTCACGGTCGTCTCCTGGGACCTTCATCGATCTGCGAAGACGATTCTCGTAGGCCGGGCATCCAGTCGTGACAAGGACGAGAAAGCCAAGCTCGCATCCGCCGGGGACGAGGTCGGTCTCGGCCGCTGATCCGCCTCCCCGCCCTCGGCGGCTTTGCGGCCTCGTGACCTTCCCGGCCTCCCGGCCTCAGGGCCTCAGGGCCTCAGAAAAAGCCTAAAACCGAAACCCGGACTTAAAATTCGGGAAATAGATATCGGTCACCGGATTTCTCGGTTACGGTCAATCCGTCGGACCACACTTGGGCGATCCCGCCCAAGGTCCGGGGTGACGGTCCTTGGTGCGATGCGGGAGGTCTGCGGCTTTGCCAAAGCTCCTCGATCCCGAGCTCGTGTCCTGGCCGATCGACGACTCAGCTCGTCGCCGGATTGGTGATCGCCGACTCTCCATGCTTGGCCGCACCGATTGGAAGGGATACCCCGCAGGTTTTCCAAAGCTGGGCCGGACCGGCGCGACCATCGGGTTTCTGGTCGCCCTCCCCCTTGCTTGCGGCCTCGCCATCCTCGGACTCATCCTGAGCGGCAGCCCCAATGCCGCCTTTGCCTTCGGAATGACCTTCCTCGCCGAGGCGGGAGTTCTGGCGGTGGTCTTTCGAGATCGTCGCCGAAACCTGACCCGCGCTTCGGCCGCGGAACTCGGCCATCCCGTCTGCCTGGTCTGTGGCTACTACAACCTCGGACACAAGATCGGCGAAAGCTGCTGCGAGTGCGGGGCGAAGATGCCGGAGCTGCCCGAAGAAGACTTCCCCGCCGCGGAAGAGGATGAAACCGTCCTCGATATGCGCCGTCGCCGTGGGCGCATCCCTACCATCCGGTACGAGCGACACTGAACACCCATCCCTCGTCCGGAGACTTCGACATGACGATTCTGTTCCTGGCCATGCTGTTCCTCACCTCGGCTCCGGACGACGCATCGACCAGCGAGGTACCGGCGCCCGTCGTGGTCACCACCTTGCAGATGGATCCCGAGAAGCCGCAGGAGATCGCCGGCTGGTGGCACGGTGAGAACGGCCTGCTCGAAGTCACCAACGACGGCCGCTACCGCCGATGGAAGGATCTCGATCGTTTCAATCGTCCGATCGAGGTCGGTCGGTGGCACCGGGAGAACCACGCGGTGTTCTGGCTCGAATCGTACGCCCTGCCCCGAACCCCCCGCCAACGGGCGGCACTCTGGCTCGAAGACGACGCGCTCATGGCGAATCTCGACCGCCGCGAGACCTACCGCTTCGGCAAGAATCCACCGGCATGCCCCGCCGATGGCTTGGTCGGACACTGGGTCGGGACCGGTGGTGGCCTCAAACTTCATAAGGATCTGACCTATCGATGGACCGCGCCGAAGTCGACCCAGCCCGCAGATCTGGGCGGGCAGCGTGGGCGATGGCGGTTCGGACTCGACGACCGATTGCACCTTGAACCCCTGGTGACCAATCAGTCGCCGGCCCTGATCTCGATTCGTCGTGACGATCAGCATGAGATCGTGGAAATCCAGTCCATCGCCGGGCCGATGTCGCGGGCGAAGCCCGCCGCGTCGACCGCGAACGCCGGCCCGGCGAATCCC
>CAJWFU010000158.1:0-5957 GCA_913031315.1 uncultured Phycisphaerae bacterium
CCGCGGCGCCCACCCCTCGTCCTCCACGGCCTCCGACCAGCACCGCTCGTCCCTGCAATCCGGGATCGTCGCGCTGCTCGACCGACGCGAAGAACGCATCCATGTCGACGTGGAGAATCGTTCGGGCTTCGGCCACGCACCCATCCTAGAGAACCGGGGAACCGCTCATCCGGCGGAAGAAGCGGCCGGAGACTGGGAATCCTTGGAATTCGGAGCCGAACCAGGATTGAGGAAGATGGTCCCCACCTTGGTCCGCTCGGAGGAATCGAGTTCGCCGATCGTCACCAACTGGTCGAGCAGGGTGTCCCATCGCTCGGCGGTCATCCATCCCAATCGGTGGGATGCGGTGTCTTCCGACTGCACGAACGCCGGGAGCCTGGCCGCCGCGAGTTCGAGGGTGCGGGCGCTGAAATCCGGGTTGAGTCGTTTGATCACCGCGTTGGTGGCCGCGGGGTTCGCGAGGTAATCCTTCCAACCGGCCGCGAGGGCTCGGGTGAATGCCTCGACCGTGACGGGCTCGGAGGTCAGGAGATCATCGTGGACCGCGAGCACCACGTCGTACGGGTCATATCCGGTCTCCGCCACCAGGAAGACCCGGGTAGGCACCTTGTCCGCCTCCAGTTGCACCGGTTCCGCGGTGGCGAAAGCCTGCATGGCCGTGACGTCCTTGGAGATGAACGGGGCGAGGGAGCCGCCGTAGGGAACGAAGGAAAGCCCGGTCGGTCCGTACTTGCTGGTGAGCCAGCGAACCCAGGGCAGACCACTGTCGGCCATGATGCGTCCCTTCGCTTCCCACACGGACTTCAAGGTCTTCAGGTCCGAATCCGCCCGCACGATCACCGATCGAGGAGCCTTCTGAAAGGATGCGAAGACCGCGGTGGCGCGTCCGCCACGAGCCCGCAAGGTGGCGAGTTGAGCGGCGGAGACCACCGCCACTTCGGTGTTGCCACTGGCGACCAGTTGTCCCGCAGGGACGTCCGCCCCGCCCTTGATGAGTTCCACATCGAGCCCTGCGGCCCTGAAATGTCCGTTCTCCAACGCGGCGTAGAGGCCACCGAATTCCGGCTCCGGGAACCAATTCAGCTGCACGGAGAGTTTGCGAAGGCCGCCGGTCTCACCCGCCGACATGTTTCCACCCTCGCGACAACCAGCGACGAGGAGCAGGGTGAAGAGACTCAGGATCGGCAGCAGGCGTACGCGGCAAGGACGGAGAGTCGACATCGGTGGTTCCGGTCGCGGGTTGGGGGGCGGTCAGGATTCGGATGCATGCCAGCGACGCAGAAGCAGCCAGCCTGCGGCATTGACGATACCGAAGAGCAGAAAGCCCAGCAGTGAGGCCAGAGCCACCGCGGCGAAGACGGTCTCGGTCCGATTCTGTTTCAACGCACTGGTGATCACCGCTCCGAGTGGCGCCCGATCACCACCGTAGGCTCCCACGAATTCTCCCACGATCGCGCCGATCACTGCGAGTCCGGCCGCGATCCTGAGCCCGGTGAACAGACTCGGAAGCGACCATGGCAGTTCGAGCAACCACCAGGTTCGAATGGGGCCGGCTCCTCGGATTCGGAAGATCTCGACCAGGCCGCGATCCACGGACTGCAGCCCGTCGAGGGTCCCCGCGATGACCGGAAACACCGAAACGATGCAGGCCGCGGCGACCACGCTCGGAAGTCCGTACCCGAACCAGATCACGAGCATCGGTGCGATCGCCACCAGGGGAACCATCTGGAGCAGAAGGGTGAGCGGGTAGACACCGCGGCGGGCGAACGGAACCATGGACAGGAGACTTCCCGACACCACTCCGATCAGGACGCTCATCAGAAAACCGAGGCCGGTCGCCATTGCGGTCCGACCCGTGGCCAGAGAAAGACGATGCGCGTTGGTGAACAACTCCTCCATCACCTCGTGCGGCGCGGGAAGGAGATACACCGGTATCCCGAAGATCACGACCACGAGTTCCCAGAGCGACAACAGGACGGCGACCACCGCGACGGGTGGCCAGGCGTTCGACCATGCTCGACTGAAACCGCTCATGTGGCCTCCTCCATGCCGTTGCGGAGAACCTCGTAGACCCTGGTCTGCAGATGAAGAAAGTCATCGGTCGTCCGCAAGGCCGCGTCGCGACGTCCGAGGTCGACCGAAAAACGGGCGAGGATCCGAGCCGGTCGCGGACTCATCACCAGAACCTCGTCCGCGAGGAAGACCGCCTCCGCGATCGAGTGGGTGACGATGACCACCGTCGGACCACCATCGCGGACCAGCGATGCAAGTTCTTCGTCGAGCCGGAATCGCGTCACCTCGTCGAGGGCTCCGAACGGTTCATCCAGAAGGAGCAGTTGCGGATCACCGACCAGGGCTCGTGCCACCGCGGTCCGCATCCGCATTCCGCCGGACAGGGCCGCCGGGAGACGATCCGCCGCATCCAGAAGTCCGACCGTCCGCAGTTGCCGATCGACTCGCTCACGGATCTCCGCCGCGGGCCGGCGATCAAGTTCAAGGGGCAAGGCCACATTGCGCCGGACGTCCCGCCACGGCAGCAGTCGGGGATCCTGAAAACAGAAACCCACCTCGATGTCCGGATCGATTCGAACGTCACCCACCGTGGGAACCTCGAGACCGCCGAGCATCCGAAGCACGGTGCTCTTTCCACAGCCCGTCGGACCGAGCAACGCGGTCACGGTTCCAGGTTGGAGATCGAGATCCACCCCCGCCACCGCTTCGATCCCACCGGGGAACGTCTTACCCAGATCGCGGGCACTCATCGGAGTGTCATTCATGCGGGGACCTCGAGAATCTCATCATCGGAGCGGAGCAGACGAAGCGCGTTGAGCACGACCACGATGGTACTCCCCTCGTGCATCACCACCGCGAGCGGGAGCCCGATAAGGCCGGTGGTCCCGAGTCCGACCAGCAGGATCACCATGCCCATCGATCCGAGCACGTTCTGCCGAATGATCTCTCGCGTTCGACGGGCCACGGTGATCGCGAAGGGAAGGCGGGTGAGATCGTCACCCATGAGCGCGACGTCGGCGACTTCGAGCGCGACGTCGGTCCCGGATCCTCCCATGGCGATTCCCACCGTCGCCGCGGCGAATGCCGGAGCGTCGTTCACCCCATCGCCGACCATGGCGACACTGCCATGATCGCGGGCCTGGGCGACGATCGCTTCGAGTTTCTGTTCCGGGAGAAGATCGGCCTCGATCCGATCGACGCCGATCCGTTCCCCGATCGATCTGGCCGGTCCCGGACGATCACCACTGAGCATCACCAACGGGCCAAGCCCCATCGACCGAAGTCGCTCGAGCACCGGACCGGCGGATCGCCGCTCCAGATCGACCAATCCCAGAATTCCGATCGTGCGGCCAGCCTCCGCGACCCACACGATCGTCGATCCCTGATCCGAGATCGAATCCGCGGCGGTGGCCAGCTCCTCATCGACGGCCACGCCTTCGAGGTCGAGCAGTCGCCGACCGCCGACCAGCACCGCTCGACCTTCAAGTCGGCCCCGCATGCCACAACCCGGAACGAAATCAACGCCTTCGGCCTCGGGGATGGGGCCCGCGCCCTCGGCCGCGTCCACGATGGCGGCGGACAAAGGATGGGTGCTTTCACTGGAAAGAGCCGAAGCGATTCGAAGCACCTCTTCCTCCGTTCGTCCGCCCGCGGTGACCGTCTGCCGCAACGCGGGTCTTCCCCGCGTGAGGGTCCCGGTCTTGTCGAAGGCGAGGGATCGAATCGATCCCAACGCTTCGATCGCCTCTCCTCCCTTCACCAGAACGCCTCCACGAGCCGTGCGACCAATGCCCGCCAGCACCGCCGCCGGCGTGGAGATCGCGAGAGCGCAGGGTGACGCCCCGACCAGGACCGTCAAGCCTCGTTCAATGGACTCGGCCCAATCGAGCCAGCCCAGAAGCGGCGGTACCAGAATGAACATCACCACCCCCACGATGACCACGGGGACGTAGATCCGAGTGAAGCGTTCGGCCGTTCGCTGGGAAGGCGCCTGGCGATGCTCCGCTTCCTCCACCAGTCGCACCATGCGAGAAACGAGATTCTCCTCGGATGCCCGTGTGGTCTGGATCTCGAGGACCGCATCCAGGTTGAGACTTCCCGCAAAAACCGACGTGCCGGCCGACGCCGGAACCGGCACGCTCTCACCGGTGATCGGACTCTGATCGATGCTGGATTCCCCCTCGATCACCACGCCATCAACCGGGAGTCGTTCGGTGGCCAGCACCCGGACTCGGTCTCCAATTACCAGCTCACCAACCTTGACCGAGGCTTCATTTCCTTCGGGGTCGATGCGCCGAGCGATCTCCGGGGCGAAACTTCCCAGCGCTTGAATGGCCCCGCTTGCCCGCTGCATCGCCAGATCCTCGAGTGCATGACCGAGCCCGAAGAGGAAGAGCAGCATCGCAGCCTCGCCGAAACCTCCGAGCAGCACTGCTCCAATGGCGGCAAGCAGCATCAGAAGATCGACATCGAGGACCCCGCGAATCAGTTGCCGGCCGGTATCCACCACCACATCTCCCGCGGCGACCGCCATCGCGAGCAGGTAGAGAGCCTGCCCGACATCGAACGAACCTCCGCGGACGAAAATGAAACCTGCCAACAAGAGGCTGCCGCTGGCGGCCGCGGCGAACTGATGTCGGCCGAATCGGAGCGATACCCGACCGGGCTTGCGACGCGACGATGTGTGAGGAACCTCGGAGAGATCGTTCATTTGATGGCCCAGGGCGTCGCCAAGGGTAGGCAAAGAAAATGCCCGCCGTCCCGAGGGTCCCTCCACGGACGCGGGAGAGCCAATATCGGAGGTTCCTGCGGGTCGAACCCTGGTCTGGCCGATGTCCCTTTCCGCAGACCCAAGACCTCTTTCCGGACCGCGGTGACTTCAGCCATGATCGATTGGACCTCAAGATATTGCGCCTCTCTCACGGAACTCGATCGGTATCGGGATCTCGTGCACTCGGTACTCGCCCTTGGAGCGCACCGGCGGCCCGACCTCGATCCGGCGGGGACACAGGGACGACTTGAATCACTCGCGCAGCGGGTTCGAAGCCGGGTGCCGCACCTTGCGGGCCGGGAAAACACGGAAGATGCTCGCAGCGTGGATGGCCTGCTCGCCCATCTGGACCAGATCCTGTTCGTCGAACTGGGCCTCGGGCGAGAAGACGAGGTCACCTACCACCCCGACGCGATGGATCTCGACCTGGTGCTGGCCGGGGTGCCCGGCCTCCCGGTGACCGGCGCCCTCGCGTACTGCGCGGTCGCCGAGCGGGTGGGACTCGATGTCTTCGGAATCGACCTGCCCACGACGTTTCTGGTCGGCGTTCGAGACCGATGCAACCATCGCATGACGGTTCTGGATCCTTCGCGAAACGGTCGGCAGGTCGACGGCCGAGAATTCCGGAAATTTGTCAGCGACGTCGACAGCACCGTCGATCCTCGCGTCTATCTCGCCCCCGCGACCCCGGCCATATGGCTCAGAAGATGGCTTCGCGACCTTTCCATCACCAGTGGCCGAAGCGGCGAAGTCCACCTTCTGGATTCCTGGACACGCCTTTCCAGCGTCACCGAAGACATTCTCGGCCTGGGTTGAGGGGCCCGTCCGCGGTTCAAACGGACGATCCACCATCCGCAAAGAGCGTCATCAAAGCAGGGTTGAAAACGGATTAAACGCTTCCCGGGTTGGCCGAAGCACCGGCATGGCCTATCCTTGAACATATGGATATCTCGACCAAACCATCATCAGTGCGACGACCCCGATCTGGTTTCTCCCTCGTGGAGTTGCTCGTGGTCATCGCCATCATTGCCTTGCTCATCGCGCTGGTTCTTGTTTCGGTCTCCAACTTCCAATCTTCCGCGCGGCTGGTGCAATGCATGAGTAACCAGCACCAACTGCAAGTCGGACTCGTCAGTTTCAGCCAGGACAACAATGGCAAGTTCATGAGTCCCCA
>CAJWFU010000159.1:0-5951 GCA_913031315.1 uncultured Phycisphaerae bacterium
GGCTCGGTCAGGGTTCCGGGGTTGGAATACATCGTTGCGTTGATGGTGCCTGAGGCATGGATCTGACGATACAGTTCAAGTGAGGATCCGTCGATGATTCCCTGGCTGCGAAGAACATCCGTTGGAACCCGGTTCCTGATTCTCTTTCCCGGACGGACAGGGAGTTCGTGGTTGGTCGACGGATTGTCACGGCATCCACGCATCCGGGTGGAGGGTGAGATCCTCGTGGGCCTCTCTTCCGCGAAGCAGCGATCCGAGCTCGGGCGCCTGTACGGTGGTCGGCCCTCCCGGTCCGCCGTCGGCTTCAAGACGAAGTTGAAGGACGTCCCGGATCTCGACGTGCTGAAAGCCTGCATTCAGGACCATGACCTCACCGTCTTTCGGATGCGTCGCCGGGACCTGCTCCGGCTGGCGATCTCCCGAATCAATGCGCGGCGACTCCATGCCGCGACCGGTCGATGGAACCGTCGTTCGGGCGACCGACCGGTGAGCGGGGCGGATGTCGTCGTCGACGAACTCGTCGATGCGCTCACCCGCTCTCGCGATGACGTGGCGCGGCTTGACGACTTCGTTGCGGCGGCCGGAGTGGTGCCCTGCGAGATCGAGTACGCGGACATCTTGAGCGAGCCCGCCAAGGTGCTCGCCCGGGTCCAGGACGTGCTCGGTGTCCCGCATCGGCAACTGGTGTCCTCCGTGGCCAAGAACACGAGTCAGGGCCTGGCCGCGGCGGTGGGAAACATCGAGGCCCTGCGGGGAGAGCTCGCGGGTGGTGAATGGGCGTCGGTGTTCGAGGTCGATCCGTTCAGCGAGTGAGGGTCCTCGATCGCAGATTGATCAGGAGCCGTTGCCATCGGCGAATCCGCCAGAAGCGGGTCGCGTGGGTCGCGTGGGCGATCGAAAGGCGGAGCGACTCGTCGCGGGGCCCGCAGGTCGCGAATTCCATGGTGAGCCAGTGCAGGAAGCGTCTTCGGTTCTGAACGTCCAGTCCGGATCGATGGGTCCGTGCCACGCAACTCGAGTCGTGCTGGCGGTAGAGATGCAGGATGTCCGGGATGACGAACACGGGATGGCGAAACATGAGGCGGGCGAGAAACGCCTGGTCTTCGTACATGCCGGGGAAGCACTCCACGTGTCCGCCCATCGCTTCGAGGGGGCGGCGGCGAACCAGTGGCGCAAGCGGCACGGCACGGGGATTCTCCAGGAAGACCGGCAGCAGCCCCGGTGGAGGAAGCAGTTGGTCCGTCCCGCTCGTCGGGATCATCTGGTCCTCGTCCTCCCGGTCCGATGAGGACCACGACCACCAACGGCGACAGGGACCGATCACCGCGACCGCCTCCGGGCATCTTTCCATCGCCGCGTGGAGTGTCTCGAGCTTGCGGGGAAGGAATCGATCATCGTGGTCGAGCCAGGTCACGAATTCCCCGGTCGCGTGATGCAGGCCGAGGTTGCGACTCGCGCTCATTCCGCGATTCACGCCACCGGGATGTTGATGCAGACGAATCCTCCCGGGGTCGCCTTCGGCCAGCCGGGTCGCGAGGGCCAGGGTGCCGTCGCTCGATCCGTCGTCGACGATGTGGAGTTCCCAGTCTTCGACGGACTGTTCCTTCAGACTCTCGACCGCCTCGGCGAGATGTTCCTCGCCGTCGCGAACGATCGTGATCACGCTGAAGCGAGGGCCACGCATCAGCGATCCGAACCGTCGGGTTCGTGGCCGAATCGGGCGGCGATCGAGCCGGCGATGGCGAGGCATCTCCGGAGGTCCCGGCGTCCGAGTCCGCCCTGGCGCGTCCCATCACCGAATCCGCTCGGTTCGACGAGCGGTCGGTCTCCGAATTCTCCTCGCAGCCTGATGGCGGCGCCGTCGCCGCGGCGGTCCGCATCGACGATTCGCGTGCAATCCGCGTTCGTGGTCTGCAATCCGGCGAAGTCGAACGTCTCGCCCAGCATGCGAGCGGGTTCCGATCGGAGGTCCTCGTACCGCATCGTCATGAATCGGTCCGGCCCGAATCGTGGAGCGGCGGCCTCCACGGCCTCGATGCACTCGACCCAGCGCCGGGTCGCGGCCTCGACCGAACCTGGGGCCCAGTCACGGCCCCACGGCATGGTCGAGGCACGGACGAGGCTGGCGGCGACGTCCGCGGGGTGTCGAACCAGATGGATGACCCGGCATCGAGGCAGCAGTCGATCCGCCAGTTCGAGATGGAGGGCGTGGTCGGGTGTCTTCTCGATCATCAGCCTGGCCCCTGGCCGGGACTCGATCGTGGGCCTGAGGATCTCGACCCACATCCTTCGGAGTGAATCGAGCATGGCGGTTTCGGTGGCGAGGGTGAAGGGCCCGTGCGGCCGGTCGAAGGCGGCCTTCCGTCGTGCCTCCGCCAGCATCGCGTCGAAGAGGACGAGCAGGTGGGACTCCTGGCCGCCGACGCACGCATGGTGTCCGAGGAGTAGTCGTTGGAACCAGGTCGTGCCGCTTCGCGGAGCACCCACGATCAACAGGGGCGATACCGCGACGTCCCAAGGGTCCGGAGGATCCGTCTCGTTCACGTCGTCGGTGCTGTGCGTTGAAATCATCCCGAGTGATGATATCGGCCAAGGGGGGGGCGAACGTATCCGGTCTCTGGGGTGGGGCTCAGTCGGGGGGACCCGAGGCGGGAATCAGCCGGCCGAGGTCAGGGGCGCAGACGTCGGCGTCGAAGTGAGACCTCGGCGATGATCACCACCGACCGCCCCATCGAGACTCAGATTCCCGGGGCGGCAGGCTTCGGTCGTTGAATCACCTTCGAAATCGTCCGAGCGTCACGCGTCCCGGATGGACCCCGTCGCGGCGGGCATTCCGGTTCCAGCTCGGCCGCGGGGCTCAGTCGAGCGTGTCGTCACCACCATCTTCCGACAGATCGATGAGATCCGGGTCCATGCCGTCCTCGTCGGGGAGTTCGGATCGTCCCTCACGGTGGGCCCCGCCCTTCAAGTCACCCAAGGACATGCGTCGGCGTTCACTGAAGATCAAGCGGATCGGCACTTCGCTGAACGGGAGCTCCTCGTGCAGACGATTCTGCAGGTACCGCTCGTAACTGCCTTCGAAGAGCTCGGGCTTGTTGACGATGACCGCGATGGTCGGCGGCTGGACCGCGACCTGGCTCGCGTAGAGGATCTTCGCCCGGGTGCCGAGCTTCGAACTCGGTCCGCGGCGTCCGAGGATCTCATTGAAGACCGCGTTCAGTCGCCCGGTGGTCTCTCGGTGACTTGCCTGCTTGAAGAGATTGAGGGCCATCCGGAGGGCGGCGTGAATGCCGTCGGATTCGATCGCGGACATCCGGATGATCGGGGCGTAACTGAGCCCCGGGAGTTCCTGGTCCAGGTACTCGAGGTAATCCTCGAGAATCAGATCGGGCTTGGTGAGGTCCCATTTGTTCAGGATGATCGCCACCGGCTTGTGCAGGTCGATCACTGCGCGGGCGAGCTTCTTCTCGACCTGGCTGATCTGCTCCGTCGCGTCGATCAGCAGAAAGACGACGTCGGCACGTTCGATGGAGTCGGTGGTTCGTTGATGCGAATACGCTTCGACCGCGCTTGACCAGCTCTTCCGCTTTCGAACCCCGGCGGTATCGATCACCGTGAGGGCGTGCTTGCCCAGTTCGACTCGGACATCGACCGCATCACGGGTGGTCCCGGCGATCTCGCTCGCGATGACGCGTTCATCGCCCGCCATCGCGTTCACCAGGGTGCTCTTGCCGGCGTTGCGTCGGCCGACGATGGCCAGCTTCATTTCCGGATCGGGTTCCGCGGTCGCGTCGGGATCGATCCTCGACCACAGAGTGTGCTGGAACATCCGTTTTCGGTAGCCCGAAGTGGCGCTGGTCATTTCCGGAGTTCCGAGACCGAAGGCCGCGAACTCCATGGCGTGGGGTTCCCAGTAATCGCCATCGACCTTGTTGGCGACCACGAGAATCTTTTCGGCGTGTCCGGACTTCCGGAGCATGTTGGCGATCGTCTCGTCGAGGATCGTGGGCCCGGCCTGGGCATCCACCACGAAGAGGACCAGCGCGCACTCCTCGGTCGCTCGAATGATCTGCCGCTCGATCTCGGGGGTGAGGGCGGAGAGATCCTTCCCGGCGTCGTCGAATCGGCCACCCTCGGCCACGTAGACCCCGTAGCCCCCGGTGTCCATGAGTTCGGCGTAGCGGGGCTCCGCGGTCACGTCCTCGACCGGAGGTCGGACCTCGATGAACCGAGTGACTCGGTCGCGAGTGACCCCGGGGGTGGGGTCGACGATCGAGACGCGGGTACCGACGAGCCGGTTGAACAGGCTCGACTTGCCGACATTCGGTCGGCCGACGATGGCGATACGGGGAAGTGGCATGGGTCGCCGAGTGTACCGACCGCGTCAGCCCCGGGTCGCGATCAGGATCGTAGCGGTGGTGCCGAAGCCCTGTTCATCACCAGTATCCGCGGTTCGGGCCGTTAAGCCGTGTTTTTCGAGCCTTTCTCGGACGGGGCCGAGCCACGGACGCGGGCTTGGCTTCCCGGTATCGACCGCCGCTGCGGGACGCAGTCGCACCTGGGATCCAGCGACTCGGGCAGGTTCTTCGATCATGCCACGGTGGATCGCCCTGGAGCGACGGAACAGCAGATCGGCAGAAGAAACAAGATCGATCCCATGGTCGGTGATCCGCAGCGAGTGGTGGTCGGCCGCCGGACATCGACCAGCGGCCTCGGGACCGTCCGGGCCATCACGCCATCACGACGGAAGTCGCCGCTCGACCCTTCGAGTGCCGCTTGATTCTCTCGGGCTCAGACCTTCGATTCCTGTTTCGGGATGAGGTCGAGCGTGGGTTCGGTCTCCGCGCCCTTCGCCCTGACTCCATGACGGCCGCGTTGCGACCGGTCGCGACGGAAGTCGACGGTTTGCACGGACGATTCTGAACCGTCCGATTCCGAGTTTCATCGATCAAGAGGTCCCAGAGCCGTTCGTCCTCGTGGGCGATTCAAGCCCAGAACACGTTTCACGGAAGACGAAGCACGGTCAAGAAACGACTCGATCAGAGGCGTTCGTGATGGCCAGGATGCAGCGGTCGATGTGTTCGGCGTCATCGGCCACGCAGCCGTCTTCCACCAGATCCTGAACGCCTTCGGCGATGTCGCTGCGGCTGACCGCCGCGGCGAAAGCCTTGTCCTTGAGCTTCTTCCGGACGCTCTTGGCCTTGAGGCCCTCGAAACCGTTCGGTCGGACCTTCGCAACCGCGACGATGAAACCGGCCAGTTCGTCGCAGGCGAAGAGATGCCTGGCCATGGGCGTCGTTCGGGCGACGCCGGTGTACGGGGCATGACCGAGAATGGCTTCGATGATCGCTTCGTCCACGCCCAGGGTCCGCAGGTGGGCGACGCCGACCATCGGGTGCTCTTCCATGGTGGGATGACGTTGGTAATCGAAATCGTGCAGCAGGCCGGCGATGGTCCAGGCGTCCACGTGATCCGGATCATGAATCGCGCCGTGGTGGTTCATGCACGCGGCGACCGCCTCCATGTGGCCGCGGAGGGACGGACTGTCCACCCATTCGTGCATCAGGGCGCGGGCGTCGGACACGGACATCACGTTTGCTTCGTCGGGCATGCCAGAATGCTACGACAAATCTTCGGAGAGGCGAACGACCTGCTCCACGCGGGTCGGGCGATCACCTCGGGCGATCACGACCGGGCCACGTCTGACATCGGATTCCGGTCGGAGCAAGTCGGCGAGGATCCGGTCGACCCGCCGTCGGTTCGATTCATCGAGATACCGAAAGCCGTCTTCTTCGTTGCCGATGTTGAATTCGAGAGGGACCAGGACCACGAGGTCCGCGAGACTCATTGCTTCGATCACCGAGGGGCGGAGTTCCGCGAGTCCGGCGGGGTCGATCGGACCCCCGATCTCCATCGAGAGGATGGCGTGGGCGTAGGCGTCGAGAGGCGAG
>CAJWFU010000160.1:0-5950 GCA_913031315.1 uncultured Phycisphaerae bacterium
CGTCGAGCACGAGCACATCGGTCTTCGTGCGGTCCTCGGCGCCGTGCTTGCGGTCATGGGCGTCGGCGTGCTGGTGGCGTCCAGCGACGGATCGGATGGCGGGTCGCTTCCGGACGATGAGGTCATGGGACTCGAAAGTCCATCCGCTTCGGTCACGTCCCGCGTTGACTCCCCCCGCACGAATGGTCTCGCGCCGGACGGCCCCGGAGATCCCTCCTCCCCGCCTTCGTGGTCTCCGAGGTGAACCGAGTCGGCCCTCCACGGTCGACGTAGCGAGCGGGCGGACGCGGATCGGGACCAGGATGCAACGAGGATCAGGTCCGGTACTCGGCATTGATACGGACGTATTCCTCGGTGAGATCACAGGTGAGATGACGATCCCAGGCTTCGCCGGCGCCGAGATCGATGCCCAGCACGATCCTCGAGGCGTCAAAGGCCATCGCCGCATCGGCCCCGGTCGGTTCGCCGGACTCGAACAGCGAGACCCCCCCCGCACGGATCACCACGTCGAACGGATCGAAGGTCGCCTTGGTCCGCCCGAGCGCCGCCACGATCCGGCCCCAGTTGGCGTCGCCTCCGGCGATGGCGGTGCGGACCAGAAGACTGCTGCCGATGGTGGCCGCGACCTCGTGGGCATCCGCGGCATCAAGGGCACCGCGTACCTCGACCTCCAGCACCCGGGAGGCACCCTCGCCGTCGGCGACGATCATCCTGGAAAGTTCGAGACAGGTCTCCTCGAAGGCACCTTCGAAGGCCGCCTCATCGGACGGAACGCCGGCGAGCCCGCTGGCGAGCGTGAACACCGAATCGTTCGTCGAGGTGTCCCCGTCGACGCTCACGCGATTGAAGGTGCGACGCACCGATCGCTGGAGAAGAGCCGCAAGCGTCGGCCCATCGATCTTCGCATCGGTGGTGACCAACCCGATCATGGTCGCCATGTCGGGATGGATCATCCCGGATCCCTTCGCGACCCCGACGATCGAGATCTCACCACCATCGGCGGCCCGGACGCGTCGCTCGACCGCCTTGGGCGCCGAGTCGGTGGTCATGATCGCCCGGGCGAGATCCTCGACCGAGGTCCCGGTGACATCCTTCACGAGCCCCGGGATGCAACGAATCATCTCGTCGATCGGAAGGTTCTCGCCGATGATCCCGGTCGAGTTGACGAGCACCTCCTCCGTGGCGACCTCCATCGCAGCCGCGACCGCTTCGATGCTTCGTTTCGCGTCGGCCCTTCCCCGCGATCCGGTCGCGGCATTGGCGCATCCGGCGTTCAGAAGAATGGCTCGGACCCGACCCTCGTTCCGCCCGAGATTGACCCGGGAAAGTTCGATGGGCGCGGCGGCGAAACGATTGCGGGTGAAGACGGCGGCCGCGGTCCCGTTCCCATCGAGGGTGACCAGGGCGAGGTCGTCGCCGGCTCCGGACCGAATGCCGGCTCGGGTGGTCGCGGCCCGGATCCCGGCGGGAAACCGGGACGGCAGTTTCAATTCAAGAAGCGCGTGGGGCGTGGGCATCGGAACTTCAACCCCTCCAGGTCGTCCGGACCATGGCGATCTCGTCGCACCGGTCCTTCTTGGGACATCGAGCGCAATCCTTCAGAATCTTCTCCGGCAGGCCGTTCACGCTGACCTCGCGAAAAGCAAGTCGTTCGAAGAACAGTGGCGCCCGCGTGAGGACGAAGACCCGTTCGACTCGAAGTGCGTGGGCGATGGTCGCAAGGTGTTCGACCACGCGACTTCCAATCCCACCTCCACGAACATCGGGGTCCACGCCGACCGATCTGATCTCCGCGAGATCCGCCGCATAGAGCCAGAGGGCGCCGCAGCCGACGACCACGCCCTCGTGCACCGCGACCGCGAAGTCACTGATCGACTGAAGAATCTCTTCCTGGGTGCGTGGTAGATTCTCGCCGGCGTCGGCCCACAGATCGACGAGTCGCTTGATGCCGGGCAGATCCTCGACCGTCGCGGTTCGAACCGAGATCGACTCCGGGCGGACCGCGGCCGAGGAATCAGGCGAGGCGAGAAGGGCGAGGCGGGCCTCCACCTGACCGGGCGAGGTCCCTCCCACCGAATTCCGGCGGGCGAGCGCGGCGTCGACCGTGAGATCCACGTAGACCGCTTCGGTCGCCGCGGGAGCCCGGGACCTGATCGCCTCCATCGGCAACGCCTCGAGGGTGGTGTCGGATTCCAACGCATGGGCGACCAGACGCCCGACCTGATGGTGCGCCTCCCGGAAGGGAACACCCTCCCGGGCGAGGTGATCCGCGAGTTCAGTGGCGTTCGTGAAGTCACCCTCAGCCGCGGCGCGAGCCTCGGTCCGGCGCACGGAGACTCCAGCCAGAAGCGGCTCCAGAACTCGCAGGCAGATGGACAGTTCATCCATCGCCTCGAAGAGGGGGCGTTTGTCCTCCTGCATGTCCTTGTTGTAGGCCAAAGGGAGGGCTTTCATGGTGGTCAGCACGCCGACCAGTCGCCCCACCTGCATGCCGCACTTGCCCCGGATCAGTTCAAGGGCGTCCGGGTTCTTCTTCTGGGGCATGATCGAGGAGCCCGAGCAGAGCCCGTCCGGGAGCTCGATGAGCCGTGCCTCCCCCGAAGCGTAGAAGACGAGATCCTCCGCGAGTCGGGAGAGATGCATGGAACAGGTCGCGATCGCGGAGAGCGTCTCGATCACGAAGTCGCGGTCGCTGACTGCGTCGAGGCTGTTGGACGCGGCATCATCGAATCCGAGGGAGACCGCAAGCCGCTCGCGGTCGATCGGATACGCAGTGCCCGAGAGCGCTGCGGCGCCGAGGGGCGAGATCGCCGTCCGTCGCCGGGCGTCGGCGAATCGCGCGGCATCACGCCGGAGCATCTCCACGTAGGCGAGGCACCAGTGGGCGAAGAGGATCGGTTGCGCCCGCTGGAGGTGCGTGTATCCGGGGAACACGGTGTCCCGCTCCCGGCCCGCGAGCTCGACGAGGGCCGTGATCGCGGATTGGATCTCGACCGTGCGACGATCGATCTCCTCGATGGTCCACAAGCGGAGGTCGGTGGCGACCTGATCGTTCCGACTCCTCCCGGTGTGGAGTCGCTTGCCAAGGTCCCCCACCCGGGCCACGAGCTCACGCTCGACGAAGGAGTGGACATCCTCGTCGCTCGCCTCCTCCACGAGGGCCGGATTCGCCTGGACGGCCGAACCGATCTCCTCCAACGCCTCCTCGATCCGGATTCGTTCGTCCGCGGTGACGATGCCCGCCTCTTCGAGGGCGACGGCCCAGGCGGCGCTGCCACGGAGATCCTGGGGCAGGAGGCGCCGATCGAAGGGCAGGGAATCGTTGAAGCGTTGAAAAAGCTCGTGGACGGCACCCGAGAATCGACCGCCCCAAAGCGGGCTTCGCTCCAGTGTCTCCGGATTCGCGATGGTCATTCGATCACTCCCTGAAGAGCGTCTACGAGAGGGTCGCCGCCTTCGGACATCATCTTCATCGCGGCGATCCGACTCGGGAGGGTGTGCAATCGAATGAAACCTTCGGCATGGGACTGGTCATAGACCTCGTCCGCCCCGAAGGTCGCGAAATCCTCGGAGTACATCGAGTGAGGACTGCGTCGCCGGGTGGTCGTCGCCCGGCCGCGGGAGACCGTCACCTCCACCTCGCCATCGAGCCGGCGGGCGATCGACTGGAACGCCGACTGCATCGCCTCCCGGGCCGGGGTCCACCAGCCTCCGTCGTAGACGAGGTCGGTGAAGTCCTGGGCGATCCGCTGTCGAAGGCGGAGGGTGGCGCGGTCGAGAACGAGTTCCTCCAATCCCCGAAGAGCCTCCATGAGAATGGTGCCACCGGGCGTCTCGTAACAGCCACGACTCTTCATCCCGACCAGTCGATTCTCGACGATGTCGATCCTTCCCACGCCGTGGGCGCCACCCAGTTCATTGAGGGCCTCGAGCATGGGAACCGCGGCCAGCGTCTGTCCGTCGAGCGTCGTGGGCATTCCGGATTCGAATCCGATGACCACCGTGGCCGGGTTCGTCGGTGCATCGAGCGGATCCACGGTTCGGGTCCACACGTCCATCGGCGGCGCATTCCACGGATCCTCCAGCACACCGCCCTCGTGGCTGATGTGCCAGATGTTCTCGTCCCTCGACCAGATCTTCTCCCGACTCGCACTGCAGGGAATGTCACGGGCGGCGAGGTAGTCCAGGGCATCCTCGCGACTCCGAATCTCCCAATGTCGCCAGGGAGCGATCACCGCGAGGTCGGGCGCGAGTGCGCTGAAGGTGGCTTCGAAGCGGACCTGATCGTTGCCCTTGCCGGTGCAACCATGGGCGAGGGTGTCGCATCCGTGCCGGCGGGCGAACTCGACCTGGGCGCGGGCGATGATCGGCCTGGCGATCGAGGTGCCGAGGAGATATCGCCCTTCATAAACCGCGCCGGAGATCGCCATCGGAAATGCGAAATCCTCGAGGAACTCGGTGCGGAGGTCCGCGACCTCGCAGGCGACGGCACCGCTGGCGAGGGCCTTCTCTTCAATGCCGACGAGTTCCGAGCGGTCTTGTCCGACATCGCCGACGACGGCAAGCACCTCGCAGCCCGGGTGGTGCTCGAGGAGCCAGGGGATGATGACGCTGGTGTCGAGACCGCCGGAGTAGGCGAGGGCGATTCGGTGTGGTTTGGTCATGAATTCGGGGCCGCGGAGTCGCAGGATGAAAAGGAGGATGAAGATGAGGTGATCGGAGAGTCCCCCAGTGAGGCGAGGAACCAGGCGTTCTGGGCGTGGAGTCGATTCTCGGCCTGGTCGAAGACGACGCTCCGGGGCCCGTCGATGACTTCGTCGACCACCTCTTCTCCCCGGTGGGCAGGGAGGCAGTGCATGAAGATCGCCTCGGGGCCGGCCATCGACATCAGTCGGGGTCCCACCTGGAAGGACTGGAAGACCCGACGCTTCGCGTCGTCGTCGGTCTGCCCCATCGAAATCCACGCATCGGTATAGACCGCGTCGGCTCCAGCGACGGCGTCGGGGTCGGCGCTGGTCTCCACCGACCCGCCGGTCACGGCCCCGCGGTCGGTGGCCCACTCCAGAACCTCCGCCGCGGGACCGAATTCGGGGGGCGAGATCACCACGATCGAACCACCGAGCGAAACCACGCCGTGAATCAGGGAATGGCAGACGTTGTTGCCATCGCCCACGAACGCGATCCGCGAATTCACGGGATCGATTCCTCGTTCGTGGAGGGTCATCAGATCCGCGAGCGACTGGCACGGATGATGAGCGTCGCTGAGCGTGTTGAGGACGGGAACGCCGCAGGATTCGGCAAGGGCTTCAAGTACCTCGTGCCGATGCACGCGGGCGGCCACTGCATCGAACCACCGCTCGAGGTTCCGGCCGAGATCGTGCACGCTCTCGCGGGCGCCGATGTGGGAGTCCTGCTGGTCGAAGATCACGGCCTGGGCGCCGAGTCGATGGAGTCCGACCTCCAGGCTCGCACGGGTCCGCAAGGATGGCTTCTCGAAGAGGAGCGCCACGCTGCGACCCCGGAGGGAATCGCGGTACCGGTCCGGATCCCGCTTCAGGCTGCATGCGAGTTGCAGGAGGGCGGCGAGCACGTCGCCGTCGAGGTCGCTGGTGGCGAGAAGATCCTCGGGCACCGCGGGCGGAGTCGGGGTCGGCGAGTCGGCAAGGTGGGGAATCATCCCGGGACTCCAGTCGTGGTGGGTCGGATGGTGGTGGCGGAACGAGCGGCGAAGGGATCGTCGAGGACGTCCTCGTCCGACCAGTGGGCGATCACGACCGGCGTGCCGCTGGCATTCGCGTTGGCGATGGCCGATCGCACCTTCGGGATCATGCCCCCATGAATGGTGCCTTCCTCGATCAGGGACGCCATGCGTTCCGCGTCGAGTTCAGGGATGGTTCGTTTTCGGGCGTCCAGCACCCCGGGAACGTCCGTGAGCATCAGGAGGGCTCCC
>CAJWFU010000161.1:0-5923 GCA_913031315.1 uncultured Phycisphaerae bacterium
TCCTCGACTCTCGGACTCTGGTCGACCGGCCTCCTGCTCCTCGGAGAGTCTCAATCCGCCGAGCCGGCTTCCGAAGAAGAAGAAGAAGAAGAAGAAGAAGAAGAAGAAGAAGAAGAACCGGCCTGATCGGTCAGGGTCGCGGTCCGAGTTCCCACGACCATGGCCGTCGCCTCCAGGATCGCCTGCCCCAGTTGGGTTTCGCTCCTTCGATAACGATCCTCCCAGTCCGGGTCACCGGTGGCCGCGCTCATCCGGGCCGACATCGTCAGGACTTCGTCGAGGAATACGATCCGACCCCGTAACTCCTCGATCCTGGTGTTCCGCTGAACGGTGATTGAAAAGCGTTGATACGGGTCGTATGCCGACCACAACCCGGCGATGAGCGCCAGTACCGTGACCACCAGGGCGATCGAGAGGATCCGGATGGGATCCTGCGTGCTCCGGTCGAATCTTGATGGCTCGATCAGCCTCATGCCGGATCGGCGTCTACCCCTTGCCGATCCGAAGACGGTGCCCGCCCGGTTCTGAACCGAGCCTGCGAAGGCACGACGTGGAACGCGGTACCGGCCGGAATCCGATCAGGGTGAGTACTGGAAGGGCTTCCAACGCGACTGCGGGAGCGTGGTGTCGAGTTCGAGGATCTTGCCATCGCCCTGGACCGCGAGCAGGCGACTGCTCCAACGCCCCGACGCCGAGCCTGTATCGAGGACCACGCCGACGATGCCACCGGTCGGCGGCTGGGCGACGGAAATCGCATCCGCTCGATGGGAGAAGTTACTCAGGCCGATGGTGATCAATCCGATCCCCACCAGGGCCACGGCTCCGGTCATGCCTACATTCATGCGTGATCTCCTTGAGGTGGACGCGGCGACATGCCGGTCTCGCCTTCACGGTACCGACAGAACGCCGGAGCATGCACAGGATGTCTCGCAGTCGACGCCGCCGGCGGGTTCAGCCGGTCCAGGCGGACAGCAGGAGTCCGATGTCGCCGGAGTTGACGATGTTGTCGTCGTTCAGGTCAGCGGCGAAGGGTCCCCGCCCCCACTGGGAGCGCATGATTCCAAGGTCCGCCGAGTTGACCAGGCCGTCTTGATTCAGATCGGCGGGAACGAACGGAATTTCGGGTTCGATCGAGGCGAAGAAGTCCCAGACCTCTCGGGTGGCGTCGATGTCCATGTTGCCCGATCGTCCCGACCAGTCGTATCCACCACCCATTGATCGAGTAGAAGCGGACTTCTCGCGCGTGTTTTTTCGCGGTGTCGCGGTCGAGGCGGACCGAACTCCCGTCGTTCGGATTGCGGTTCTCGAGGAAGGAGCGATCGAGGATGGGAGTTTCGACCGTGTCGCCCCAGAAGGAGATCAGGTTGGGAGACGATCCGTAGGGACTCCAACCACCGGAGTTTCCAAGATCTCCGCCGTAGATCGTGATGCCGCCGGCGGTTCCGTTCATCGCGAGGATGGGTCGCTTGACGGTCGGATTACAGTCATTGAACAACGGTTCCAGCATCATGCCGATGACCGAACCGAATCCCGTGAAGGTCTCCGACTCTCGACAAGCGAGCTGGAGGACCATCTCCGCCCCATTGGAGAACCCGGTCACGAACGTGCGTTCGGGGTCCGCGCCGAGGGTGTCCTGGATGTGGATGGCGAGCGATGAAAGGAAACCGTCGTCGTCGATGTCGAATTGGGGGTGGAAGTCGTAGTCGACGTCCCAGAATCGGCGGTTGGAGTTGTCACGTGTCCCGTTGGGACAGACGACGATGAACTTCTCCTCGTCGGCGACTTCCCGCCAACCGTAATTGCTCATCATGTCGTTGTTGCCACCGCCGTACCCATGCAATGCGAACACCACCGGCGGAGACTCGGACAGTCCGTCCGGGACGTGAATCCGGTACTGGCGATTGATGCCGTCGTGCTGGAAGGTGATTTGGCGAAAGGGGCGAGAATCAGGAATCAGCGGACTCGAAATACAGCCGACGCCCCCCGACCAGCCCACGCCACCATTCGGTGAATCTCCCGTCGCTCCAGGTTCCCCAGTCGTGATCCGAGAACTGAAGGCTGCACCCGAGTTCGCGTGCGAATTCAACCGCGGGCAGGGTGGTCTCCCGCCGATCGAGGTCCCAGGCATCGAGCCGCTCGGGGAATTCCGCGTCCGAGGCGTCACCCAACATCCTCCCGAGTTCGAACGCGTCACCGATCGCCATCGAGGTTCCCGCTCCGATGTGCGGAATCGCGATCCGGGCCGCATCCCCGACCAGCACCAGTCGCCCCGCGTGGAAACGGGTCGCGTTCCCCGCGAAGATCGCCTGGATCGACGGATTCTTCGTCGACTCGATCAACGACGCGATTCCGGGCTCCATCAGGTCACGGGCGTCCCGCACCAGAGATGATTCCAAATCGGTCCGCAGTCTTCCCGGCGGAACCGACCATTCGTGCGCGACGCCGTCACGATCGGTGAGGCACGAGGAGAGATCCGCGGAGGGGACGTTTCGGTACCACATCCAGTTCACCACGCGTTCTCCCTGCAACGACGGGATCACATAGGCGACCACGTGGGATCGGTCGAGATAGTGATTGACCATTCCGCCTTCCGCTCCGATGTCGAGCACCCGACGAGCCGCCCCGGGAATCGTGGACATCGGCAGCATTCCTCGAAAGGCGACGTAGCCGAGATATTCCGGTCTGAACCCAGGGTCCACGAGGCGACGAACGACGGAACCGATCCCGTCCGCCCCGACCAGCAGATCGAATCGATGCTTCGAACCGTCCGCGAGGCGAAGCCAGGGACCGTCGGCGTCCTCGCCGGCCTCGGACACTTCGGCTCCTCTTCGAATCACGGATTCCGGCACCCCCTCGGCGAGCGCGTGGTACGCCGCGCTCCAACTGGTGACCCGCTTGCTCATTCTGCGGTTCCAGACCACCCGGCCATCGCGGTCGAACACCCGGCAGAACGAGACGGGGTCGCCGACCTTCATCTCCAGTCGATCCGCGACCGCGGGGTCCATGGCGATGCCCGCCCCCCGATCGTCGAGGGAGGCTCCAGACCGCTCGAAGATTTCGACCTGATGCCCGTGTTCAAGGAAGACGCGGGCGGTCGCGAGCCCACCGATGCTTCCCCCCACGATGCCGATCCGAAGGCTCTCGGACATGATTTTCAATCCCCGGGGGATCACTGTGAGTGAGACCGTGAAGATACACTTTCCGCCATGTCTTCGAACTTGGACGGGCCCACACCTCTGCGAATCGATCCGATCCGTGACTCGGAACTCGATCACCTGGTCGAAGCCTTCGTGGTTCGGTCCGGGACCAGCCGCATCATCGTGGTCGATGGACGAACCCTCCCTTCCGGCATGGAGCCGCCGGAGATCGCCGATCACCTGCTGGGACGGGGGGA
This sequence comes from uncultured Phycisphaerae bacterium, assembly GCA_913031315.1. Classification (GTDB taxonomy): domain Bacteria; phylum Planctomycetota; class Phycisphaerae; order Phycisphaerales; family SM1A02. The sequence continues at coordinate 3,395 of CAJWFU010000161.1, forward strand.
TCTCGACGACGGCCTCGGTGGCGAGCACTACCAGTTGAACAAGGTGGCGATCTGGAAATCGTCTTCGGAAGACGTCGCGGAATTCCACTTCTTCAATCTGGACCCGACCCTGAAGACGATCACCGTCGGCTCGGAGTGCGGTCACGCGGCGGCGGCGGTGGGAATGGTGGCGGCGATTTCCGAACCGAAACGTTTCGATCCGATCGCGGTTCCGATCCAGAGCCTCGACACCGGGCAACGGTTCGAATTCCACAGTCACGATTCCGGCCGATGCTGGAACGGCCCCTGCACCCTCAGGCTTCTTGCGGAAGCAAGCCCTCCCTCGATCCACGCGGCGGTCGCGGCCCAGGCGCACCGGGAGGACATTCCCTTCGAAGTCGTGCACCATGGAAATTCCTTCGCGTTGGTACCGGGGATCAGCGGCCTCGAATCCGCGGCCATACGGAGGCAGATCGCCCGAACAACGGCTGAAATGGCCAGCCGTGATCGACGAACCAATAACGGACCGGAATACGTCCGAGTCATGCCGTACGAAATCGAGTGGCTCTCGGACACCACCGCCACGGTGACCGCCACCTGCTTCAACGGCGAAGTACGACACAAGTCGCTTCCCATCTCCGGTGCGATCGCTCTCTGTGACCTGCTGGCCTTGAAACGAGCATCCGAGTCTCCTCGGTTCGGGGACCTTGAGGCGTTGCGGTTCGAGTTCGAACTCCAGTCGCCGCACGGCACCAAACCCGGCAACGTCGAACTGGTTCGACGCCATGGCTCCTGGATGGTGGACTGGACCGGATACGACGCCGAAGTCCGCCTGCTCTTCGCGTGCAATGCGGTGATCCCCCTGCCGGAAGGTTCGTGACTCGTGTGTGGAATCGCTGGAATCTTCAACCCCGCCCGCACCCGTTCCCGAGGTCGTCTCGCAGAAGCGAACCGGGCGATGCTGGAGGCGATGCGCTTTCGCGGACCTGACCACGCCGGAACCTGGTCGAGCGAGACCTGCGCCCTGGGGACCGCCCGTCTCTCCATCACCGGGGGGCTTCGACGGGGGAACCAGCCGCTGATCGACGACACCGGCGACGTCTTCGTCTTCAACGGCGAGCTCTACGAGCCGGAGGCGATCTCCCGCCGTGAACATCTTGAATACGAGCCCGGGGATTCCGACGGGGTCGCCCTTGCCAGCCTCCTTCGTTCCCGTGGCCCCGAAGGCCTGGAAGGAATCTCCGCCTTCTTCGCCCTGGCCCTTCATGACCCCGCAGAACAGACCCTCCTCCTCGCGCGGGACGCCTACGGCCAGAAGCCGCTCTACCACCTCACCCTGCCGGACGGCACCCTCGTCTTCGCCTCGACCATCGCCGCCCTTCACGTGGTCGCGGGGCCTTTCACGGTCCGCGAGAATGCGATCGACGAATACCTCCTCTTCAAGAGCGTGGGTGGAAACGCCAGCGGCTTCGAAGGCGTGGAACAACTTCCTCCCGGCGGCTGGATGAAGATCCATCGCGACGGTCGAATCGAACAGGGACGCTGGAATCGTCTTCCCTCGCCCCACCGGGCGGCGTCGCCCGACCCCGAGGAACTCCGTTCCCATCTGGTCAACGCGGTTCGCCAGCGGATCGCCCCCGGGTTCCGGCCCACCGTCCTGCTCAGCGGAGGGCTTGACTCCTCGATCGTCGCGGCGGCGATACGCGAAGTCTGCCCGCCGGAAGTCCGCCCCCTCGCTCTGAGCATCGGCTACGACCTCGAAGGCGCCGAGGACGAGACGGGGTACGCCCGTCGACTGGCAGACGAACTCGACCTTGAATTCGAATGTGTGAGACTGCCCGCATCGGACGTACCGGATCTCATCGAAGTGACCGCAGGTTTTCTCGAAGACCCGGTGGAAGACCCCATCACCCTCCCGTTCCTCCACCTGTGCGGCCGGGCGGCGGCGGAGACCAAGGTGGTGCTCACCGGCGACGGTTCCGACGAATTCTGGGGAGGCTACGAACGATTCAAGGATCCTCCCGCCAAGGTCGCCGACTACCTCGCACGAACCATGGTTTTTCATCCGGAAGAGATCGGGCGAGATGCCTTTCCGCCGAGCTATCTGGAGTCGATCGAGGTCGATCCCGATCTCGAACCCCTGGATCGAATTCTTCGTCTCGAGGTGAGCAACCGTCTTCGGAACCACCACCTCTCCCGGATCGACAAGTTGTCGATGGCCCGCGGCCTGGAAGCGAGATGTCCCTTTCTGGACCTCGGGCTCTCCCGACTGGCACTCGAGATTCCCGCACGATTCAAACGGGACGACCAACGCGTCAAGATTCCGCTGCTCGAGGCGTCGACCGGGATGCTCCCGGCCTGGCTTCTGGACCGTCGCAAGCAGCCGTTCACCAGTCCCGTGCTCGGATGGCTGCAGGGTTCCCTGGCCCCGCGTCTTCAGGGCATGGCGCATCGAACCGACTCCCGGATCACCGACCGGATCGACGTCTCCGGATTGCTCGATCGATTCGCCGACCCGACCCGGGCCGCCGGTCTCGCCCGGCGAGTCTG
>CAJWFU010000162.1:0-5918 GCA_913031315.1 uncultured Phycisphaerae bacterium
CGCCCTGCTTGCCTGGGGCGTGGGCAACGAGCGTGAACACCTCAACGGTGATGGCGACGCCGACCAGGAAATGGTCACCGCCATCTGGCAGGCGATCAACACCACGGCCGCCATGGTGAAGGAAATGGACCCGAACCACCCGACCGTCGCCGTCACCGCCGACCTCGGAGATTGGCACCTGGTCGACAACGCGACCCAACTCGCGACCTACTGCCCCAACATCGACATCTGGGGCGTGAACGCGTACGAGACGCTCCCCGAGATCCGGGCCAAGATCGATCTCAGCGACTGGGATCGACCGTACCTGGTCCCCGAGTTCGGACCGAGCGGCTGGTGGAGTGCCTTGCAGACGAACTGGGGCGCACGCTTCGAGCACAACAGTTCACAGAAGGCGGTCTTCTACAAGGAGGGCTGGGACCTCTCGATCGAAGGAGAATCCGATCGATGCCTCGGAGGCTTCGTCTACCTGTGGGACGAGCTCTACCCGCCGACCGACACCTGGTTCATGATGTTCGGCCCCGGCATGGAAGATTCGGCCTGCGTCGACGCACTGTTCGAATCCTGGACCGGTGCCCCGCCGGCGAACCTCTCTCCAATCGTGACTTCGCTGACGGGAGTCGAAGGGCTCCGATTCGATCCGGGCGACCCCATCGTCGCCACACTCGACGCGACCGACCCCGAAGGTGATGAGCTGTCCGTCGATTGGATCATTGGAGAAGAGATCTTCACCGAGGAGGGCGTCTACCGGTGGAACGCCATCGGCCCCTGCAACTACGTCGAACTCGATGGTGAGCTGACACTCGAGATCACCGCGCCACTCATCCCGGGTGCCTACCGACTGGTGGCCATCGCCCGGGACGAACAGAACAGCATCGGTCTTGAAACCTCGCCCTTCTTCGTGGAGGGCGACATCCCCGAAGGACAGCCGATGCCCTTCCGCATCGACAATCTCTACTCGACCACCGGGTTCATGGGTGCCTTCTGGGCCGTTGACCTGGTCGGAATCGAATCCCCGAACGGTGCTTGCGCCGGCATCGGACACCGATTCACCTTCGACCCGCCGCCGATCGCCCTCTGGGCGGGCGTGGCGTGGCAGTACCCCGCGAACAACTGGGGCTCCCAACCGGGCCTTCAGATCGCTCCCGGGGGCGAGTACGTCGAGTTCATGGCCTGGTCCGACAAGCCCGGGACCAAGGCGACCTTCGCCGTGGGGAGCGAGGACATCGACGGATTCTCAGTCGAGCTCGCCAACGTGGAATTGACCACGGAGCCGACCTACTACCAGATCCCACTCAAGGGGATCACCTACGACGAGATCGTCATCCCCTTCAACTGGACCATGTCCCAGACCGCCGGCCCGACCGAGCCCCGGGACCTCTTTCTCGCGGACATCAACTGGGTCGGTCCCCCGCCCCCGCCGCCCTGCGATCCCGACCTCGACGGTGACCGACTGGTCGACGGACGAGATCTCGGAATCCTGTTCTCCAGGTGGTATGCCACCGGAGAGACCGCCGGCGACGCCGATCTCAACGAGGACGGATACGTCGATGGCCAGGACATGACCTTGATGTTCCTCAACTGGGGCGCCTGCCCGGAAACCCCGGAAGGCTGATCTTCCGACCCGCTGCAAGGCGTCTGGCGAATCAATTCCAAGCCTCCGTGACCGCTTTTCGGTCACGGAGGCTTTTTCATCGGCCCTGCCGGTCCCACCGATTCCGACCAGGGCGAAAAACGGAATAGACTGTCCGTATGAATCAAGACTCCCAGAACGTCATCCTCGAAGCGGAATTCGACGCGGCTGCGATCATCAAATACCGCTGGATCCAGTTGATCCCGATCGCCTGCTTCATCGTCACCATCCCGATCGTGTTGATCGTCGGGGTGATCTACATGTTCGTGTTGCAGCGAATCGTCGGATCCTGGTCCGCCACCCTCACATCGCAGTCCTTGATCGTCCGCAAAGGCGTGTTCGTCAAGATCGAAAAGACCATACCTCTGGAAAAGATCACTGATCTTGGCAGCACCCAGGGCCCGATCATGCGGAAGTTGGATTTGAAGCAACTCTCGGTCGAGACGGCCGGCCAATCCGGCCCCCAGGCGGGCGGTTCGCTGGTGTCCCTTCTCGGAATCAAGAACACCGATGAATTCCGTCAGACGGTCCTTGCCCGACGCGACCTGATCAGTGGCGGAGCGCCGAACCCTCTCGGGGCGGAATCTGTGACGAACGCGGCCGAGACCCCGAGTCCTCGGCTCGAACAGATCTCCGAGACGCTCCTTCGGATCGAGGCCAGCCTGGAACGGATCGCCGATCGATCTTCGAAAGACTGAGCCATTCAATCGCCCCGGACCGCGCCTCTTCCCCGGAGAGCCCTGATCAGCTCGGGCCCCGCCGAGGCCAGCGCTTCATCGTTCTCCGGAGACACGGCGGCCAGATGAAGCAGGACCGCCAGCACGCCGGTTCGGCGTCCTCGGCGAACCTCCACGGCGGGGGAATCAGGATTCGATGGATTCTCGGTTCGGTTGTCCACCTGAAAACGAGCCATGAATCTCGTTCCTGCCGGGACGATCCTCGGGGACTGGAGCACCAGCGTCTCCCGCTGATGATGATCCCAGTCGCCGATACGGAGCACCGGCCTCGCCGTCTCCGGTGATTCGCCGGGAGGGATCTCGAGCAGCTCGATGGTCCGGGTGATCTGAAGGGCTCGCGGGGTGAGCCCCACCAGCATCGCATCGACGGCCAGAAGCACCGGCTCACTCTGAATGACTTGCACCGCCTCGGCCGGAATCTGGATCCGTCCGATTCCAACCGGCAGCCAATGCAGGGGACGCGACTCCTCGCCGTCATCAACCAACTCCAGCCGGATCCTGGGCCGGGCGGCTTCATCGATGCCGGTGGGTCGATAGTGCCATTCGATGACGGCATCGGCCGCCGCCGGAACCGGAACGTGAAATCCTTCGGGCCAACGAAGTTCATTCGCCCCCCCCAGCACGATGCCGTGGGCACCACTGGGCGTCAGACCCGCATCAGCCGACATCAGAAAACCGACTCTCGGATCGCGATCATCCAGATATCGTCCCGCGCCGGTGTCGTCGAAGGCGAAGGAGGCCAGCCGGACCGCCTGAGGCGCGCCAGTATCGATGCCCATCCCTTGAAGCCGCAACGGCTCCAGATTGTCGAGCGGAATCGTGGTACCACGCTGGTCGATCACCCCCTGATGCCAGGCCGGATCCGACTCCGCGGGAATCTTGAAAGACTCGACCAATCCACGCTCAAGCCAGCCTTCGTGTCCAGGCGAAATGGTGTCAGTGTCAGTGTCAGTGTCGGCCGGAGTCAGCACGGAACGACCACTCGCTTCTTCGTCTCGATCACGAATCGCACCGGTATCGACCCAGCGACGCAGCAGCTGCTTTTCCGCGAGGGTCAATCGCCGATCATCCCGCCATCCGGTTCCGGTAGGAAGCCAGGGCGGCATTCGCCCGGCGTCGACCAACTCCAGGAGAAATCGCCCGCGACCCGCGACCTCCCGGTGGGATCCCAGCGAAAACGGGCCGGCTCCGCCATTGCGATGACACTGGCCGCAGCGACGAATGATGATCGGTTCGACATCGTGCACCCAGTCCGGATCCACCTGGGTCTCCACGGGTTCCGTGGTGGTGACTGGAGCGACCAGTTCCGGAGGATCGACCGCCCCCAGGACGGCCGAAGCGATCAGCGTTCCGATCGATTTCACGACCATCACTTCACACGCATCCGCTCGATCGCGCAGCCATGGGCCGTTCGAATCGGAATGCCGATCGGAGCGCCCGTTCGAATGCTTCGCACGGCCTCCACCGCGTGAAACGTGCTCGCGGTCCGCCGCCGACGACCGATACCGGCGTAAAGATCATCCACCGGGCCTCGATATCGAATCTCCCAATCCATGCCGTTTCGTTGGAGGACGAATGCTTCCGGAACCACCCTCGCTTCAAGATGACGCGCGAGTCGCTGCCGCGGGTCCAGCAGAATCTCCATCTGCAACTCCCGATCCGTCGCATGTCGCGACACGGCTTCCGGGGTCGCCAGCGAATCCGGATGAACGAGCAGCAACTCACCCCTCGCCTTCTTCACGACCGTCTCCAACCGCTTGATGGAAGGGATGGAGGCATTGGCGATCGGGCACGTCGTCGCCACGAAGACGACGACACACAGGTCGGGCCCCTCCGCCCCGAGGACCACTCGCTCCCTGACCGACACCGCACCCTCCGCCCCCCGATGAACGCCGGAGAGTTCGATCGAAGGCGTCGACGTGTTCGCCCGAACGGCCGCGAGGCCGACGGCCGAATCCTCGGGCATCGCGACCCCGTCGGGATCCACCCCACTTGCGGAGATCGATGCCAGAATCGCGATGAATGCAGATGCGAGAAGAACGATCGGACTCATCAGAAATCAGCCTCCACAGAACTGAGCGGCAGCCGCCTGACAAGCCGCATCCCAGTTCTGACAGCAGTACTCGTACCCAGGCGTGTTCTGGAGACAGTTGCAGACCGGGGGGGGGATCATGGCCTGCATACAGCCATTACAGCCACCACCACCACCGCCGCCACCGCCACCACCGCCACCGCCGCCACCGCCGCCGCCACCACCACTGAAGTTCGCGGCGTCAGGCTCACCGGCGAAACAACCAATGGTCCAGGGGAAGCCGTCTCCCGGAAGCCCGCGCTCGACCGCGAGATCCAGGGAGATCGCGTGATAGTGATATCCCCGCTCGGCATCGAAATGCCCGTTGCACTGATCGAGCGCTCGCTTGCCTTCGATTTCCGCGGCCAGCGTGTCATCCTCTTCCCAAGGACCGTAGACCGGGAAGCCATCGAACGCGTAGCCGATCAACGAGGAATGACCTCCGGACTCCGGTTCGATGCAAGGTGAATATTGGTGATAGTGGTATCGAGCGTCGGGCGAAGGGTGCGCGTTGCAGGAATCCATGCAGATCGTGCCAGGTGCTTCAACGCCTCCACCGTCGTATGGGTTGTAGAACGCCACGCCGTTCACCATCACACCGATCGGACCCATCTGGACAAGCGAGTCGACCGCAGGATTCGCCGTGGGCGCCGGAGTGATCGGCAGCATCCAAGAGTCGTTCTGAGCACCGATGGCGTTCGGATTCCCACATTCACCCGGGAAGGCTCCAGCCTCGTGATCGGGCATTCCGTTCCCCGTCACGATCAGCCGATCATCATCAATAGCGATGCTGACGTTGTCATGGAAGGAATGACACGTCTGACCCCACTGCGAAATGAGAGTTCCGAGGTCTCCACCATCGGTCGCTCCACTGTGGTTGAAATCGAATTGGGTCCCCCCCCAATCGGCGAGAAACACTCCGATGTCGCTGGCATCCACCGCGAGGTCGCGATTGCAGTCCGCCAGACAGAAGAGTCCGCCGGGCTGGGTCTCCGCGAGGCCGCTCGCCCGAGCGGATCCGCCGGTCACCAGGGCGGATACCAGGCCGGAGGCCATCGAAAGAAAAAGGACCTTTGATCGAAACATGCTGAAAATGCTCCCTGCAGATTCGGCGAACTTTCGCCGGTTTGAAACTCGTCCGAAGCCTCGATGGGCCAGGCGGAGTTCAGGATGAATCTCTTCCGATCGATTGCTCGGAATCGATCGCGGTTCTCACGAAATGAACCTCCGCCGGAGGCGGCGGAGGCCCCTTGACCCCCGGACCGGCCGGGCCCCCCGGCCGTTGCCTCGTGGGTCGCACACCCTCGAACGGAAAGTCTCCCGGTCCTCCGGGTTTGGAGTCGGCACCCGGATGATGGCCAGGCTTCACCGGACGCCCGGGACGTCTCGGAGGACCGCCTGGCCGCCGCGGGCCTTCTCCCTTGGGAGTCAAACGCCCCGGTCCAACCTGGCCTCTCTGGCCACGGCGACCTTGTCCCAT
>CAJWFU010000163.1:0-5885 GCA_913031315.1 uncultured Phycisphaerae bacterium
TGGAACGCCGCCATCGTCCCCAGCACCACCATGCGGGCTCGGTCCGGCTACGAGATCCTCGACGACGGCATGCCGATCTACGAGATCGCCCAGTGGTTCCCGCGGATGGCGCCGTACACCGACAACGACGGTTGGCAGAACAAGCAGTTTCAGGGGGAGAGCGAGTTCGCCCTCGAGTTCGGCGACTACGACCTCGCGATCACCGTGCCCGAGACCTACGTGGTCTCCGCGAGCGGTGACCTGGTGAATCAGGAAGAGGTGATGACCGAGACGCAGCGGGAGCGCTACGCGGCGGCCCGGACCGCGGATCGTCCGATCTTCGTGATCACCCCCGAGGAGGCCCTGGCGAACGAACTTCGCGATCAGGAACTCTCGGGCGTCTCCGCCGGTGGCGAGGACGGCGAGGATCGAAGGACGGAGCGGACCTGGCGATTCCGGGCGGAGAACGTCCGCGACGTCGCGTGGGCCGCGAGTCCGACCTTCATCTGGGACGCCTGGGGCGTCGAGATCCCCCGTACCGACGGCGACGTGTCGATGGCGATGAGCTTCTGGCCCAACGAGGGCGAGCCGCTCTGGAGTCTCTATTCGACCCAGTCGATCGCCCATACCCTCGAGGTCTACTCCGAACACTGCATTCCGTACCCGTATCCCGTCGCGATCAGCGTGAACGGCCCGGTCGGCGGGATGGAGTACCCGATGATCTGCTTCAACGGCCCGCGACCGGAGGCGGACGGCACCTACACCGAGCGGACCAAGTGGGGGCTGATCGGGGTGATCATCCACGAGGTCGGTCACTTCTGGTTCCCGATGATCATCAACTCCGACGAGCGTCAGTGGACCTGGATGGACGAGGGGTTGAACACCTTCGTCCAGTTCCTCGCGATGGAGACCTGGGAGGACGATCCGCGGACCAAGCGCGGCGAGGCCCACGACATCGTGGACTACATGATCAGCGAGCGGCAGCGTCCGATCATGAGCCACGGCGAGTCGATCATCCAGAAGGGTAACAACGCCTATGCCAAGCCGTCCGTCGCGCTGAACGTGCTTCGGGAGACGGTCATGGGTCGTGAACTCTTCGACCATGCGTTCCGGACCTACTGCGAGCGATGGGCGTTCCGCCGCCCCGAGCCGGGCGACTTCTTCCGGACCATGGACGACGCGAGCGGGGTCGACCTCGACTGGTTCTGGCGCAACTGGTTCTACACCACCCGGCACGTCGACATCGCGACCGAACGGGTGATGGACTTCACCGTCGAGCCGCGCGATCCCGACGTGCTCAAGCCGATCCTGCAGGCCGAACGCGCGGCGGAGCGACCGAGCCGGACCCGCCAGCGCAACGCCGATCTGCCGAGGCGGAGCGCCCGCTATCCCGAACTCCTGGACTTCTACAGTCGCTTCGACGAGCTCGAGGTGACCGACGACGATCGCCGCCGGTTCGAGCGGTTCATGACGCGGCTGGAGGAGGACGATCGAGCGGTGTTCGAGGCGATCGAGGATCGTCCGCTCCACTTCTCGATCGTGCGGTTCCGAAACCACGGGGGCATCCCGATGCCGCTGCCGCTCGAGATCCGCTACGCCGACGGCACCGTCGAGGAGACGATGCTTCCGGTCGAGATCTGGAAGGAGAACCCCGAAGTCGCGACCCGGATGTTCGTGGGTGACCAACCGATCGCCCGAGTGCTGCTCGATCCGTACCGCGAGATCGCCGACGCCGACCGGACCAACAACGCCTATCCCCCGGAGGTGATCGTCGGACGATTCGGCCTGACCCCGGCTCGAGACCGATCGAATCCGATGCAGGCGGCGGCGTCGCGGGATGGGCGGCCCGCCGTCGAGCGGTCGGCGATTCGCATTGCGGTCGCGATCGTGACGGCCTGGGAGGAAATCGCCGAAGAGGGCGATACCCCGATCGGACTCGCGAGCCGGTTGATGTCGGAGATGGATCCCACCCTGCTGGTCGACCCCTGGGAACGACCGATGGCGTTGGAATTCTCGAATAATTCGGAAATCGAACCCGGCGGGGAGGCGGTTCTGGCGACCTTGCGCAGCGACGGTCGTGACGGGCGTCGAGGAACCGACGATGATGTCGTGCTGGTGATCCTCGCCGACGGTCAGGTCCGCGACGAGGCCACCTACCTTGGTACTGGAACGGGAGGCGACGGATGAGTCGATTCAGGAAGACGCTGGTCACCGCGGTGCTGGCGACCGCGGGTCTGGGTTTCAGCGCTGGCGGGCACGGGAGTGTGACCATCGCTCCTCCCGGGCCCATCGCGACCATCGAACCCGACGTGATCTACGGTCGGGTGGATGCGTTGGCCATGACCTACGACCTCCTGAAGCCGACCGCTGAAGCCAACGGCGCGACCGTGATCTTCATGGTGAGCGGGGGATGGATCTCCCGCTGGTTCGACCCTCGTCTCGCGATGATGCCGGAGATCCGCGGGATCTCACTGGTGCACGATCTTCTGCTCGACGGCTACCACGTGGTGATGCTTCGGCATGGAAGCTCGCCTCGATACAAGGTGCCCGATGCGGCCGATCACGTCGAAAAAGCGGTTCGTCATCTTCGCGAGAATGCCGAGGAGCGAGGCCTCGATCCCGAACGAATCGGTTCGTTCGGCCTGAGTGCGGGCGGCCACCTTTCGCTGCATCTGGCGACCCTCGGTGGTGATCGCGTCCCCCGATACCTGGGCCGATCCCGTTCGGGACCGGAATTCGAGGGCCGTCGGAAGGCGGCGCCGATCGCGGCCGCGGTGGCTTGGTTTCCGCCGGTCGAACTGGTCTCCTTCGTGGGTCCGAACGAGCGATATCCGGCAATGGACTTCGATCCGGAGCTCGCGGCCCGCGTTTCGCCGATTCGCCACGTCGATGCCCAGGATGCGCCGGTGCTGCTTCTACATGGCACCGAGGACGACGTCGTGATCCCTCGGGCGAGTGAAGCGATGAAAGAAGCCTACGACGAGGCGGGACTCGAAGCCGAACTGCACATCTTTGAAGGAGCCGGCCACGGCTTTGAAGGTGAAGACGCGCGTCGTTCCTCCGAACTCGCCAAGGCGTGGTTCGACCGTTGGTTGGCGGAGGCAGGAGCCACGGATCGGGACGCGACCAGGGACGAGGAGGGTTCATGACGTCGACCACTTCAAAAGACACGTCCGGGGCCGGTCCGTTGCATGCCTTCAACCTGGTGCTGATCACGGTCTGCGTGGCGACCCTGGTCGCGGCGACCGTGACGCTCATCGCGCTGATCTGGGGTTCTGACCTGGGGGACCTGGCGGAGCGAGCGTTCGCGACCATCGGGCTGGTCTGCGTGTCGAGCATCTTCGGCCTGCTGGTCAATCGAATCGTCGGTCGTCGTCTCGATTCCACGCTTCCGAAGATCTGCTGGGGCGCCTCCTGGGCCTGCATCATCAGTGGGGTGGGGGTCGGGGCTGCGGCGATCTGGCTCAACGAAGCGAACGAGGACATCCTGCTCAAGACGCTGGCCACCCTTCTGGTGCTCTTCGTGGCCAGCACCATTGGAATCGCCCTCGCTGGAAGTCTGGCCCCGGCATCCACCGATCGAACCATCTGACGTTCGACGGTGAAAGAATCCCCAACTCTTTGAAACGAGCGCGAACCTTCCCGGACCTCTCGTCGTAACAAGGCGGTCGTCATCGCGAATGCATTTCCCGCGAATGACGAGACACGGACGGCAGATCGTGGGTCCGTCCGTCTTTGTTCGTCTCTCTCTCAGGCTTGGGGAATCATGGGCGGTTTCACCGTCGAGGGTGCTTCGTGCAAGGCATTGCACGCGAACGGTTCACGCAACACGTCGAAGTATCCGGAGGCTTCGTTTACGTGGTGGATCGGTGCTCTCGGTTCCCCAAGTCCTTTCATGGCCCGTGAAGTCGGTGCCCTTCCGGCCTGATCTGATCCGTCGTTCGATCAGATCAATCAGACATCGAGTGTCGTCCTCCCGGTCGGTCTGACGGGAGGACGATGCCTTTTTGAATCCCGGGACCATCGGTTCAGGGTGAGACGTCGACATCGATGCGGGTGATGAAGCCGTCCCGGGATCGGAGCCGATCGGTGTCGCCACGGCCAAGTCGATCTCCTTCGATCAGGCGAACGTCGCCGGAGGCATCCTGAAGCCGGATCTTGGAGGGCCCCTGGGTGCGGTGGTAGACCACGGGCACGCCACAGACCTGAAAACCAAGGCCGCCGAGCGGAATGGAGATCTCGACCGCCGGGCGTCCACCATGGGTTGGCAAGGACCATTCCGCCGGGTTCGTGGTCCACTCACGGTCCTCCAGCAGCAGGGGATCGAATCGCAGTTCGCCGTCGACCGATCGAACGCCGAGTTCCATGCGTCGGGTCAGGAGCTCTTCCTTGACTTGCCCGGTCATGCCGGGCTGCCGGGCCTGGCCGTCGCCATTGGAGTGTGAATACGCATCGATCGGAAGGGCGCCGAAGCGAGCGGCGTCCATTCGAAAGCCGAGGCCGTCGCGAACCCGGTGATACCCATGAACCAGTCGGCGGAGGACATCGGGATCCGCGTCGTCGTCGTGGGCGTCGAGGGTGCATTCACCCACCGCGACCAGAAGTTTGGCGACCATGTGCCAGTACGTGCAGCCAATGCCCTCGTATCCGTACATGCCGCCGGATCGGCCGGTGAAGGCGTGATGATCGAAGATGGATTCGTAGGCATCGAAGATCGGCGTCCGCTGGGCGGCGACTCGATCGGTCAGGATGGGGTCGGTGGCGAGTTCGTCGAGCACTCGGACGACGTCGCGACCGTTCACCAGCGACCCCGCGAATCGCATGGTGCCCGACTCGTCGAGCTCCACGAGGCGGCGATCGCCGGATTCCGCCAGTTCACGGAGCAACGGCAGAGCCACCTGGACGGGGTCGGGGACCAGGCCCTTGTCGAGGAGGGCGGGAATGTGCCTGGCCGGTTGAAGAACGAACGTGTCCAGATCGTCCCGATGCAGATCCGAGCGGAAAAGCGATTCGATCAGGTCGGCGCATTCCTCCGGTGAGAGCACGCCGGAGGACAGGGCTGCGACCTGGCCTTCCAGCATCTCGGGGAGGTGCCGGATTCCGGCGGTCCCGGGCCCGGTCCGAAGGAGGTTGTAGCCGTGGGCGAGTCCGTCCTCCCGGCGGTTGGCGACGATCGCGTGATCGAGCCAGTCGAGGGCGAGATCGCAGAAGGTCAGGATCGCATCGGGCGCGACGGAGACCGCGGGCCGTCCGAAGTCGACGTGGCGTCGATGTTCGAAGGCTCGGCCGAGTGCGTCCAGCACCCGGCGACGGGCATGATCGTCGATCACGGGGGAATCGAGCAGGCCACGTTCCGACTGCAGGACGCCGGTGGTGGTCTCCAACCAGTGGGCGGTGGCTTCGGAGAATCGAAGGTCGTCCCGGCGTTCGGAGAAGATCCCCCGGAGCACGGCGAGGTGTCTCCGGAGCTGGCAGGCCGTCACCATCGACAGGCCATATCCCGCGAGGGCGTTGTTGGCGTCGTTCCATTCCGGGCGTTGGGTGTTCATCCAGACCCCGCCGTCGGGAACGAACGAGCACGTCTTGGTGAGCACTGGAATGAGAAGTTTTTCGGCGAGACTCGTGAGGATCACACCGTGTTCGTCATGGACCAGTCGTCCATCCGGTCCGTTCTCTTCGACCCGGGTCATCGCGGCATCGTGGGCCGCCTGATCGAAGGTGATGGATCGGCGGGGGTCTCGAATCAGATCGTCGTGGTCCGCCAGTCGGTAGGGCACGTCCGCGGAGGAGAAGATCTCACGGTCGAGCCAGCGGGGAAGACGTTCGGGCGCCACCGCCCTCGAGGCCTCGAGAAGTCGCGTGAGATAGACGATCTGATGATCGCCCCAGTAGCCGAGATTCGCCCA
>CAJWFU010000164.1:0-5856 GCA_913031315.1 uncultured Phycisphaerae bacterium
CGGGACACCACGGGGCGTAGTCGAAGATCGACTTGCCGAAGCTCGGCGCCTCGGCCAGCTTGATGTTGCGACGAACCGCAGGCCGGAACACCGTCGCACCATCCCAGGGCATGCCCGTTCCCCGGGCCTCCTCGAGAAATCCGTCGATCTCGGCCACCACTTCGCGAGCGTGGGTGCTCTGGCTTTCGTGCATGCAAAGCACGATGCCGGCCACGCGTACCTCGGGGTTGACACTGCCGGCGACCAGTCGAACCGTTTCAAGCAGTTTCCCGACTCCCTGCAAGGCGAGGAAGTGGGCCTGCATCGGAACCACGACCTCTTCGACCGCCGCGAGGGCGTTGAGGGTCAGCAATCCCAGACTCGGCGGACAATCGAGAATCACGAAATCGAAGCGGTCCAGAATCGGCTCGAGTCGTCGTCGGAGCAGATCGTTGCGATCGGGCTCTCCAGCGAGTTCCGACTCTGCGGCGGCGAGATCGACCGAGGCGGGCAGAAGCCAGAGGTTCTCGCGAACCTGAATCAGGGCATCCTCGATGTCGGCGTCGGGATCGACCAGAAGGTCGTAGATCGTCGAACCCACACTGTCCCCGTCCACGCCGAGGTGGAGGGAGAGATGAGCCTGTGGATCGAGGTCGATCGCGAGGACGGGACGTCCTTCCTCGGCGATTCCGGCCGCGAGATTGCAGCTGGTGGTCGTCTTGCCGACTCCACCCTTCTGATTCAGAAACGCCGTTCGACGAGGCTTTGATCCAGCCGCGGTCGTTGAATTCGAAATGCTGTTCTCAACGTCGGTCATTGAATCGAGTGTAGCGGCTGCCCCCGCGGTTTTGGCCCCTTGGACGCCTCGGTGGACGAACTGCCAGTAACGGGTCAGGGACGGGGCTTCCCGACGGCCTCCGTCGGCTCGGGATCCTGCCAGGCTCCGATGGCGAAGGTCTGGACGGGTATCTCCCGTCGCCAGGCCGGCGGAGGCGGTCCGGCGAAGGAGATGAACCCGTCCGGACCGTCTCGCCGCAGGCCCAGCAGGACCGCGCCCGCCCGGCTGTCGGTGATCGAGCGGACCAGCCAGCTCTCCGGCACCGTGACCTGTGCTCTCCAACGATCGGGGAATCGTCGAATCTTGACCTCGAGTCCCGCTGCCGACGATCCCTGACGGGATTCGAAGCCACCGTCGGACCGCAATTCAAGAATCTCGACCGGTGATGATCCGGGCCCGAAGGATAGATAGATGATGTCCTTGGAGTTCGTGCCCGAGGGCGTCAGGGCCTCGATGAAGATCTCCCAGCGACCAAACCGACGCCGGAGGACCGCGGCGGTTTCGGAGTCTGCTGGCGGAACCTCAAGAAAACCCTGATCCACACCTCCCAGGGTGCGAAGCAGCGTGATCGGCCCGAAACCCCGTCCGGGCGGGCGAACTGGAAGTGCCCGAGGCCCGAGCACCAGGCGTCGAGTCCGTTTTCCCACGGCCAACTGAAGAGTCTCCTCGGTCGGGTTCGGACCCCCTTGAAGCGCGGGTCGTTCGACCGTTCGTCGCACCAGACTGCGGGGCGGAACCAGAAGCGCCTGAGTTCCACCCGCATCCGTCCAGGTGGCGAGAACGACCAGTTCATCCGCGGTGGGATTCACGAGTTCGATCGCCGTGCGATCTCCACCCGGTTCACGCACCCAGGCAAGAAACGGTGGCCGGACTTCGAACCAGGCCAGTCCCGCCCGAGCCGCTTCCATCGGATCCAGCTTCGGATCGAGCAGGACCCGTCGCAGGCCCGCCAGCGATCGTGAATCGGTCGGCCAGGCTGCGATCGTCCGATCCCCCATGGGGCGGCGATCATCGACCACGGTGGCCACCAACCGCTCTGCGATCTCACTCGCGATGCCCGGACTGGCCTCCCGTACGCGAGCCAATGCCGCGAGCCATTCCGTGGCGAGCGATACCGCGACTCGGCGAAAGAGACTGGCATCAGCTTCCGGACCGGGCTCCGGTGACGGTGGTCGACCACCCTCGAGATCGGCGCGAATCGCCCATCGATACCACTCCATCGGATCGTCCAGAGGAGGATCGGCTTCCGAGCCCCGGCCGGTGATGATCGACTCCGCCGGATCAAAAGGCGGGATGGGATTTCGCCACTCGGGCGTCCACGTCGAACCCAGGATTTCAATCGTTCCTTCAGCATCCATCGGGACGGTGAGCACGACGATCGGGCTGCCACCCACCGGCGACGGCTCACCATCACCAATCGTGATGATGGAAACCGGCTCGACCGGACTCGTCCAACGGGTTTCCTCGAGCGGTCGAGGCACGATCCAACCGACCCGCCCCTCGATCGTTCGTCCACCGCATCGAGCGTCGACGGTTTGAGGCCATGTCTTCGTATCCGGTCCGGCGGTGAGCGGTAACGCGAGTTCTCCACCTCGAATCACCACCGCCGCCCGGGCGGCGAGGGCGATCTCAGCAAAGGCCGGCCGAGCGTGGATGGCCACCATCACCAGGACGACCAGTCCGCGAAGGTACCTCTCATACCGACCCCGACGTTGGTCCGAGATCCAGAACGACCCGCACGGTTCGTCCCGCTGCGGGGCCAAATCCGGAGACCGGACGGCACGGCCCGGCTGAAATTCGGATTCGGTCGATGCCATGGGTGGTTCGAAGCTCGGCGGGATGGACTCGACGGGCGACCGGGAAGACTGAATCCCGGATCGTCCGAATCATCGAGGACCCTTCATGCTACCGACCGAGCGGATGGAAACTTCGGGGGACCGGCCAATGATGCTTCAGCACGCGGAGGGCGGCGTTGTGTTCTTACTCGACGCACCAATGGCGACGGTGGTTGAGATCACGATCGACTTCGGTCGAGGTCTGGTCCGGACCCTCGGCATGCGACGAAACCCGGAGGGGTGCTGGCAGCTTCGAATTCATGCCGGCCTCAAGTGCCTCCGATATCGCTACCGGGTGGACGGCCGGGTCGTCCCCGAGCCGGAGCCGATGCCGGTGCTTCAGACCGAAAATCCGGGGGCGATCAGGGCGGAAGATCCCGGAGTCGATGGATGGAGTTCGATCCGGCATGCGGCCTGACGCGGCAACCACCCTCCGGTATCCGAATCGCTAGGCTTCTGGAATGCTTCGAGACGCCACACCGTTTTTCAGCGGCCTGCACGCTCCTTCGGATCGTCCTCGCCGCTTCCGCATCCCGATCCTCCAAGGGGTGATCGGCATCGCCATCGGGATCGTCACCGTTGGTTGCGACCAGACCGGTTCGAACGGTGTCGCACCGGCGGAGACCGAAACCGCGACCAGCGAGGCCCCGCCGTCCGGAGAACGACGAGGCTACGAGATTCCGATTCCTCAGATCGAATACTGGGATCCCGAGCGAAGCGCCCTGAAATACACCTACGAGATGCGATTCGATGCACCAGGCGCCGATGGCCGAGCCCGCCTGCATCGCAACGGTTGGGCCCGGGCCTACTTCGGCAACGGTTCGTTGGAACGAGAGGGTTCGTATCAATGGATTCCCCAGCGGGAGCGAAGCGAGCGAGTCGGTCGCTGGACCTACTACAAGGCGGATGGCACCGTCGACCGAATCGAACAACGAGGTGGTGATTCCGTCTGGAGCGGACCCGACCAACGCATACCCCCGCCCGGAACGGAACCGAAATGAGCAACCCAGAAGAAAAGCACACCCCATTGGTGGACGGCGTGCTCCCGGAAGATCCGATCCGGGCCGCCGGTGATTTTCTCCAGTCGATGCGTTCCAGAAGAACCGTCCGTCATTTCAGCGACCGACCGGTCCCTCAAGATCTGATCGAACGCATCATCGCCACGGCGGGCACCGCACCAAGCGGCGCCAACAAGCAGCCCTGGAAGTTCGTTGCGGTCCAGGACCCTGGCCTCAAGCGAAAGATTCGGCTCGCGGCCGAAGAGGAAGAACGGCTTTTCTACGAGTCACGAGCCAACGAGGAATGGCTCCGCGATCTAGATGCACTGGGGACCAACGATCAGAAGCCGTTCATGGAGCAGGCTCCATGGCTCATCGCGGTATTCAAGATGATGCGCGACGACGAGCCGAATCGCAGCAGCGACCAGGTCTACTACGTCAATGAATCGGTGGGAATCGCCGTCGGGATCCTGATCGCCGCGATCCGTCAGGCGGGGTTGTGCTGTCTCACCCACACTCCGAGCCCGATGAAGTTTCTCGGTCCTTTGCTCGGGAGACCGGCACATGAACGCCCGTTCATCCTGATTCCAATCGGGCACCCGGCCGATGATTGCGTCGTGCCCGACATCACGCGAAAGACGCTGGACCGCATCATGATCCTGGACGAAGGGTCCCCTCTTCGGCCGGACGGAGGGAGGGATCCGCTTCCCGACCTGTCGCCCCCTCGGAGTTCCGAAGCACCGGGTCGGGATTGATCCGGCCTCGACGCCAGAGCGCCAGCAACCGATCCACGCGATCGCCGCGGTAATCCTCATCCGCTCGAAAACGACTCTCGCCAGCATCGCCGGTGGCCTGTACTTCATCCTTCAGCGATGGCCGAACCTCGCTGGAGATCCGATGGCCCGGTCCGAAACCGAATCGAGCCATCCGATCTCCTGGAATCGCCTGGATGCGATGATGTTCATCCGGAACCATCGTCGCCGGAAAGATCGAAGGCACCGAACCGGGATTCATCGGATCGGCGGCCAGCAATCGACCGTGGCCAGGCTCGGCGCCCATCGGAACTCCTCCGATCACGAACACCGTCGACGCCGGGATCTCGACCGCAAGTCCGCTTCGAGTCGGGATGTAGACCGATTGGTTGAACGCCGCGACCAAGCCTCCGTCAGCCCGCCAGAAGCCGCCACCGTCTCGTCGATACACCTGGTCATACCCAGTCGGCAGCTGAAGGCCGGACGGAACCCAGCGAAGGCTGGCATCCAGGGGGCCGCGGTCACTGATCGACTGTTCGACCGCATGCAGATCGATTCGGCGAACCTCCAGGGGATCGTAATCACTGACCACGGGACTCCCCACCGAACCCGGAGCGGTCTGCCCCGGACCGGAGATTCGTCGCAACGGCGCTTCTTCCGACACCGGTGGTTCGGCCTTGGCGACCGCAGGACCGCTGATCAGAAGCCCACCGATCGTGAGGACCAGTGAACGAGGGTCGAGGATGTGGCGAGGGAGCGAAGGCATGTCGGAAGTATCGACCGATACCCCCCCGTCTCTCAACTCGAAGAGTGATCGGGGTCGGAGGCGATCGAACCCCAGGACAGGATCCTCGCCCGCGCCGCGGTGATCACCACCACACCATCACGGCCGTCCACCTCGAGCGTTCGCCGAGGATCGATGCTCCGAAGCGTGCCTCGTATTCGACGTGCGGGCCCACCCACGACATCCTCTTCAACGTCCACCATCCCCCCGGTCGGTACGTGCTCGGCCGCGAAGCGTCGATCCAGATCCGACGGGGAGGCGCCCCAGCTCCGATCGATCGCCGGAAGCAAGTGCTCCAGGATCTCGATCCGGGTTGGAATCCGAGCCACCGGCGATCCGACCATTTCCTCCAGCCCGATTGCATGCAAGCCTGTGGGCCAATCTCGACGCCCGACGTTGAGACCGATCCCCACCACCGCGACGCCGTCGACCACCTCGACCAGGATGCCCGCGACCTTCCGCCCGGTCTCCCGATCCACCAGATCGTTGGGGAACTTCAATCCGAGACGCCGCCCCGCGGCAGCCACCGCCGCATCACCGCCCGACAAGGAGGTTCGCACCGCATCAAGCGTTCCCACGGCCGTGGCGATGCAGGCCAGATCCGGAGCCAAAGCCGGAAGCGCAAGACTGACGGCCACGCCCGCCCCCTGATCGTCGATCCAGGACCGAC
>CAJWFU010000165.1:0-5839 GCA_913031315.1 uncultured Phycisphaerae bacterium
AAGCACTACCAGATCGATCCCGCCGATTCCTGGATGGTGGCGGCGGCCGAGAAGGACATCCCGATCTTCGTACCGGGCTGGGAGGACTCCACCACCGGAAACGTCTTCGCCGCCCACTGCATGGCGGGTGATCTCAGCGGATCCCATCTGGTGAAGTCCGGCATCGACTACATGATCGAACTCGCCGACTGGTACACCCGCACCGGACGAGACCGTTCGATCGGTTTCTTCCAGGTCGGCGGTGGCATCGCGGGGGATTTTCCGATCTGCGTGGTCCCGATGCTTCACCAGGATCTCGGTCGTGAGGACGTGCCACTCTGGGGCTACTTCTGTCAGATCGGTGATTCGACCACCAGTTACGGAAGTTATTCCGGCGCGGTCCCCAACGAGAAGATCACCTGGGGAAAGCTGGCTGCAGACACGCCGAAGTTCATGATCGAATCGGATGCCACGATCGTCGCCCCTCTGGTGTTCCACTACGTGCTCGAAGGTTGATTCGGCCGGCGGCCCACGAGGCCTTCACGCGGATCCGACCGACGGAAGATCGATCGAAGACGTCGACCGAAGGGTTCTTCAGTCTCCCGGTGATCCTCCGAGGACACCACAACCAGGGCACCCGATCCCTGCTCCCCGGGGATTCCCGGCGGAGCGGTTCGAACCGACCACGGGGCTCATCCTCTCCAAGGGCGGTTTCACTCCGCGCCGGGCGCGTTTCGGGCCGCCAGGATCTCGGCGAGTACTCGATGCACCAGTTTCGCCGCGAGGAAATCGCACGCCCAGTGCGCGGGATGGGGAAGCAGTTCCACCACGTCGAAGCCGATGATGGTGCGTGATCGGGCCACGGCTCGGATCAACTCGTCGACCATCCGCCAGTTCAGGCCGCCGGGTTCCGGTGTCCCGGTCGCGGGCATGATCGACAGGTCGAAGGCATCGAGATCGATCGTGAGGTAGACCCTCTCCGGCAGCAGGGACACGACCTCCTCGATCCAGCCGTCATCGCCGCGACGATCATCGCGGAGCAGGCGATCCGCGGTGAAGACCCGCCGACGATCCATGGTCTCGTGTTCACCACGATCGATCGCCCGAATGCCGACCTGAACGATCTCCCCCACCTCTCGAGCCCGGGCCATCACGCAGGCATGATTGAAGGCGGAGCCGTGGTAGGACTCCCGAGTGTCACCGTGTGCGTCGATCTGCAGGGTTCCCAACGTCGCGCCCTCGGCCTCCACCCAGCGAGCCGCGGCGCGGATCGCACCGATTGAAATCGAATGTTCACCCCCCAGCAGCACCGGCAGACGGCCTGATTCCAGGAGGCCGTGCACCCGTGCCTCCACGATCGAAGCCAGTTCCTCGGGGCCGCCTTCGTGCCGGATGGGTGGCAGAGTCTCGATCCCGGCCCGATATGGCTCGGTCTCGGTCGGAAGGTCGAACAGTTCGACCTCCGCGCTCGCCTCGAGCAACGCCGCGGGGCCACGATCGGCTCCCTTCCGCCAGGTGCTGGTGCGATCGTAGGGAACCGGCAGAACCGAAATCGTCGGGGGCAGCACCGGCGCCTCGATCCCCAGAAATCGCGCCGGGACCCCCTCCAGCGGCTTGGTCGAGAATGAGTCGTTCCCGGGATCGGTCACGGCGTGCTCCGGAGAGAGGGGGCCGGAACGGATTCCAGCAAGGCCGGATAGTCTCCGCTCAGATGACCCACGGCAACCCGCCCGAGAACGATTCGTCGAACCCGACCCCCTCCCCGGAGGTCGATGATGGCCAGTCGCCTCGCGTCGTGGCCTTGAAAATGATCACGGTGACCAGTTTCGCCGCCGTACTCATCGGGCTGGTCGCGGTGCTCTTCGAACAGCTGGAGGACCTCGGAGCGGTCTCCATGGCGTTCCTGAAGGGTCATTCCGAAGACGGCGAACCCCTGGTCACCGGTATCTGGACCACGATCCTGCCTGCCGCCTCGGTTCTGGTGGCGATGCCCCTGATCATCGGACTCCAGCGACACTTCTTTCCGGGAACCGAGGGGACGGGCATTCCCCAGGCGATCGCCGCGATCCGGATCGGCCCGTCTCCCGCTCGACGATTCATGCTGTCCACCCGGATCGCGCTCGGCAAGATCCTCCTGCTCGCCATCGCGCTGGTGTCGGGAATCACCGTGGGTCGTGAAGGACCGTCGGTGCACGTCGGGGCGTGCTTGATGCACCTCTGCACTCGAATCTGCCGGGCACCGTCGTGGCTCATGCATCACGGCCTGATCCTCGCGGGAGGTGCCGCGGGCATCGCCGCCGCGTTCAACACCCCGATCGCCGGAGCGATCTTCTGCATCGAAGAGATCGGAAGAACCTTCGATCGACGCAGCATGCCGGCGATTCTGCGAACGGTCGCGATCGCCTGCGCCATCGGCGTGATCTGCCTGGGCGATTACCTGTTCTACGGCCGAGGCAACCAGGCGGCCATCCTGCCTCTCGCCTGGCCGGAAGGTCTGAGCCTTGAAGAGTGGCTTCTCTCGCTCCGACCCTGGATCGCGGTTCCGGTGATCGGCGTGATCGGCGGTCTTCTTGGCGGTGGATTCGCCCGGGGCGTGGTGGAAGGGAGCCGCCGGATCGGTCCGTCATTGATCAAGCGACCCATCCGAACCGGCCTGCTGCTGGGTCTCGCCCTCGCGATCATCGGGATCCTCTCGCAAGGTGACAGTTACGGAGGTGGTCATGCCCGCACCATCGCCATGCTGGAATCCGCGGCGAAGACCGGCGAACCGATCGTCGGTTGGAGCCATCCCTTCTCCACCGCGGCGGCGAGCCTGGTCGCCCTGGTGAGTGCGATCCCCGGCGGACTCTTCGACCCCAGCCTCACCGTCGGTGCCGGCATCGGCCAGGTCACTCACGGATGGTTCCACGACTGGATCGCGCCCGGAATCGGACTCACCGAAGTGATGCTCCTCTGGATGGGGGCCTACTTCGCCGGCGTGGTCCGAAGCCCGTTGACGGTCGCGGCGATCCTCTTCGAGATGACCGGGGCCTACGGAATGATCCTCCCCCTCATGCTGGTCTCGATGATCGCCTCATTGGTCGCCGGAAGACTTTGTGAGCCATCGATCTACGACGCCCTCGCAACCCAGTTTCTCCGCCGACTCGGACTCGAGGACTCGGAAGCACCGACCACCGATCAGTCCGATTCCAAGTAGGTGTACCCCGCGAGTCCGGATTCATAGGCCCGCAGGAGATCTCGACTCTCCGCCACGCTCATCCGTCCCTCCCGGACCGAACGTTCACATTCCGAACGCAGACGACGAGCAAGCGACGCCGGGTCGTATTGCATGTATCCGAGCACTTCACTCACCGTGTCGCCTTCGACGATCTCATCGATCCACCAACGCCCCTCGTCATCGATGCGGACATGCGCGACGTGGGTGTCTCCGAACAGGTTGTGAAGATCACCGAGCGTCTCCTGATAGGCCCCGACCAGAAAGGCTCCGAGGAGGTACGGCTGCCCGGGCTGAAGTTCGTGCATCGGCAACCAGTTCCGCACATCCTCCCGATCGATGAAACGATCGATCTTCCCGTCCGAGTCACAGGTGAGATCCGCAAGGGTCGCACGACGAGTCGGAATCTCCTCGAGTCGGTGGATCGGCATGATCGGAAAGACCTGATCGATCGCCCAGCAGTCGGGTAGCGACTGAAAGACCGAGAGATTGCAGAAGTAGACGTCGGTGAGAAGTTCATCGAGGGCGAGCAGTTCCTCCGGAACCGGATCGAGACTCTGGGCGAGTTCGCGCGTTCGAATCGCATGGGTCCAGAAGATCCGTTCCACCTCCGCCCGATGCTCCAACGTCATGTAGCCCAGGGAGAAGGTGTCAAGGGCCTCGCGACGCGCATTCTCGGCATCGTGCCAGCACTCCAACAGGGTGTCGGGCGCGAGCCGGATCCACGCCTGAAAGAGATCGACCAGAGGACGCGGAGGCTCTTCACCATCGGTTCCGACCAGTTCCGCGACCGACGCGGGAAGCACATGAGACTCGAAGGTGTTGGCCCCCAGGACGTCGAACACCAGGACGCTCTGCTGCGCAACCATCGCCCGCCCGCTCTCGGTGACGATCGTGGGATGGGGCGCTCCGGCCTCGTCGCAGATCGACTTGATGCGATGAACCACGCTGGCCGCATATTCCTCGAGCGAGTAGTTCCGGCTGAAGGAGAAGTCGGACTGACTGCCGTCGTAGTCGATTCCCAGTCCCCCCCCCACGTCGAGATAACGCACGTCGGCTCCCAGCCGCCGCAGTTCGGTGTAGATGCGGGCCAATTCCCCCACGCCCCCCATGACCTGTCGGATGTCCTGCATCTGACTGCCCATGTGGCAATGAAGAAGTTGCAGACAATCGAGCATGTCCTCCTCACGGAGGATCCGTACCGCCTCGAGCACTTCAGCCAGGGTGAGCCCGAACTTGGCCCGCACTCCGCTGGAGCCGGCCCAACGACCGACTCCCTGCGTGTTGAGATTGACGCGGATCCCGATCGCGGGTCGGACTCCGATCCGCTTCGAGTGATCGAGGACCAGTTGAAGTTCATCGAGATTCTCGATCACCGGCACGATGGCTCGCCCGAGCTTGGCGGCCAGCATCGCGAATTCGATGTACCGGTCCTCCTTGAAGCCGTTGCACACGATCAGTCGATCCGGTTGATCGGCGGTCAGAGCGA
This sequence comes from uncultured Phycisphaerae bacterium, assembly GCA_913031315.1. GTDB lineage: Bacteria > Planctomycetota > Phycisphaerae > Phycisphaerales > SM1A02. The sequence continues at coordinate 4,683 of CAJWFU010000165.1, forward strand.
GTACCGCCAGGAGCTCCGGCTTCGATCCGGCCTCCAATCCAAACCCCAGATCGACTCCCAGACGCTCCACGTCCTCGACCACGCTCCGCTGCTGGTTCACTTTCACCGGATACACCCCGGTGTACCCGGCCCCGTAGCCATGTTCTTCGATCGCATGGTCGAAGGCCCGGCGGAGATCCTCGCGGCGGCGAAGGATCGTGATCCAGCTCAGTCCGCACTGCAGGCCTTCGAGGCACAGCTTCTCGAAGAGCGCGTCCCCGTCCCGTTGCGGCACGCCCCATTCCTCGTCGTGATATCGCTGGTAGAGCGGATCATCTCCGCACCAGTCGCATCGAACGATCGCCGCCCTCCCGTTCAACGGGCGGCGCCGTGTCGCCAGGCGGTCGCGGTGGGGAGGTCCCGGGGCGCGACGACCACCGGAGCGTCATCGGGGAGGCGGGTGTTGACGGCCTCCATGACCGCGTTCCGGGGCAGCACCCCTTCACCCAGCGGGACTGGAATCATCGGTGGTTCCTCGTCGTCGTCCGTCGCTTCGCCGGGTATCGCGTCGGCGAGGAAGAGCAGATCGGCCTTCGGCACCATGAACTCGAGGATCCTCGCGTAGTGGTCCTCGGCATCGGAGAGCATCGACGGGAGCAGCAGGTCGACGGGGGAGAGGGCAAGCCCGAACGGCTCGCCTTCGCGGCGGCGAAGGAAGTCGAGCGTTCCCTGGGCGTCGCTCAGGACGTGCCGGGCGTGCGGTCGGATGCAGAGCTTCCGACCCGCGGCGACCAGGGTGTCGCGAATGTCGTCGCAGAACGTCTCGAACCGTTCGTGACCCGCGGCCATCCAGGTCCGGGGATCGTCGGCGAAGAGATCGTCCGCGAGGGTCCCACTCCACGCGACGAGGAGGTCGCCGGGAAGATCGACGAGGCCGATCCAGTCCCCGGCGAGCGGATTTCCCGGAAGAATCGACGCCACGGCATCGACCGGCGTTCCGTGCGGGACCACGAGGTCGCAGACCGCGTCGGGAATGCCGACCGCTCGCGCCGTGCTGGTGTCGAGGATGGTGCAGAGCCGCATTTCGGGAGCGTCCTGGGGGGTGGGACGGATCGTCGGACGTGAACCGTCGGGCGCAGATCGGGGCCCCGTCAGGTTCCTCGGTAGCAGCACGAGCT